>JACNJU010000137.1 GCA_014382375.1 Rhodospirillaceae bacterium | reverse complement strand
GCAGCGGCCGATTTCTCGGCACAAAACCGGATTGGATGATTGAACGGATTGATCTTGGACACGACACCATACGGCTGGCGGCGTGTGAAATTCAGGTGGCCGGGACTTTCCGAGAAGGTTTCGCCCTTGATCTCTCTAATTAATCCAGCGAAGTAGCGGATCGAATCCACGGCCCAATCGACGTCGCCGATCATTCCGGAAAGAGCATTGCCACCATCGACACAGTCCATCAGTCCCAATTCCTCGCGACATGCCGAAAGCCGGCTGGCGAGAGCCTCAAGATGGCCGGCACGTTCTTTGATAGGCATGCTGCTCCAGCCGGGGAAGGCTGCTTTGGCGGCGGCAACGGCGCGGTTAACATCATTCTCATCGGCCAGAGGTACGTCGCCGAGATGGTCGCCATTGGAAGGATTGATGCTTTCAAACGTTTTGCCACTGGCGCTTTCCTGCCATTGGCCGCCGATGTACAAACCTTTGGGCGAAAATCCGAGGTCGGGGGTTTTGGTATCAGTCATTTTTTTCATTCCCTTTGTTTACGGTACGATAGCGGCTCGTAATACGGTGTGATCGGCGGCTTTGGCGAAGGCTTCGTCCAGTTGATCGAGGGAGAACTTCGAATCAACAATTTCCTTGAACGGAAAGCGGTCGCGACTGCTCATGACGAAGTCCAGAGCCTGGACTAAATGCCGTGGATGGTAGTTGTGGATTCCCTTGAGGGTGATCCATTTTTTCAGAATTTGGTTGCCGTCAATGGTGAAATTAGCGTCGGGATTGACTAGCCCGCCAATAACATAGCGTCCACCAATGCGTAACATTTTGATACCTGTCGGTACTGCGTCCGGGACGCCGCAGACTTCTATGCCGACATCGGCACCGTCGGGTGGGCACAAGGCGCGTACGGCCTTAACGAGAGTTTCCTCATCCATCGAGGAAATATCGAAAACAGTATCGGCACCGAATTTACCAGCCATGGCAAGCCGAGCAGGAACGGTGTCGAGACCGATGACGGTGCGCGCCCCGCGAGCCTTGGCGATAGCACAACCGTAAAGCCCGAGTAACCCCAGTCCCTGAACCACCACCGTGTCGCCCAATTGGATGTTGGCGGCTTCGGTTACCGAAATCATCGTCGCGACACCGCAGTTCAGCGGCGTCGCCTCTTCGTCGCTGAGATTGTCGGGAAGCCGCAGTATCCCCGTTCCGGGCAGGATATAGCAGTAATCGGCAAAACCGCCCAGGAAATGAGGATCATCTTCAACCAGGTCATGACCGTATTTGCGCAACCCCGGCGATTTTTGCGGCATGTCGTGGATATCGCGATAATGGGATTCACCGTGATGGAAAAATTCAGTCCAGGTCACGCGATCGCCGACGCTCAGCGGATCGCCGCGTAGGTCATTGGAAATTTCCTCGCCGATCTGTTCAATGATGCCGATGATTTCGTGCCCCAGGATGCCGGGGCAGGGGTTCGGCCGGCGGCCCTGGTAGGAATGGATATCGGACCGGCAAATGGTCGACATGGTAATGCGCACCAGAACCTCGCCGGGGTGTACATCGCGAACCGGGTATTCCCGGATCACAAAGGGCGTGTTCGGAGATTCATACACAACAGCACGGCCTGTTTTCGTCATCTGATTATCCATTGCTTCTATGAGGTTCCATTAATCGCAAAGTCGAAGAGTTGATGGCTTCTAAGCCCGCCGGCTGCACCACGCTCGGCGTAGGCAGCGTTCAACGGCTCGCTGATAACAAAGGGGACGTTGGCTTCATGTAGGCTGCCATGGGTACGCAGTCTGTGACCCTTAAGCCCGGAAAGGTCATGATCGACCGCCCGGCTACCGATCACGGTGAACTTATCGGCCAACACGGCGACATCGCCTTCACGGTCCAAGGGTTGTTCCAGTTCCCGGCACGCGGCCTTGGCTGTCAGAATTTTTTCGATGCCCGGCGTTCCTCTGATGGCCTCGATCACCCGCTCAGCATCAAGACCATCATTGCAATAAACGCGAACGAACCCGCCAAGCGCACCGTGATGGCCGACGAAGGCATCGGTGATCGGGCAAATGACCCGACACGCCCCCGCACCGACGGCGTCATCCAGGATGTCCTGCAACCATATGACGTTGGGGTTGCCGTCCGCGTCCGCCTTGTCGCCCATGCCGTGATCGGCGGTCAGCGCAACAATGGCGCCAAGTTCCTTCAATCGCCCGAAGCGGGTATCCAGGTCTGTATAGAACCGGTTGGCTTCCGGCGTGCCGGGGGCATGGGTGTGCTGAATGAAGTCGGTCAGGGAAAGATAAAGAATGTCCGGGCGCCGGTCCTCCAGCAGCTTGATCCCGGCATCCAGCACAAACAGCGACAACTCGGCCGAATACATGTCAGGCAGCGGCTGGCCGACAAATTCAAGGGCATTTTCGATGCCGTTGTCTTTCATCGTGCAGCGGTCGGCATATTGCGACGACATACTGACCGAACCGCCCGTGAGGTCCATGTCTTTCTGGAGTTGTTTGCGCAGTTTGTCCTTGGCCGTGATTGAAACCACCCTGGAGCCGTGGCGGGAAAACTCGCTCATGATGGAGCGCTTGCGCAATAGTTCGGGGTCGGTCATGACCACCGGCTCGCCGGTTTTCCGGTCGAGATAGAAATTTCCGGAAATGCCGTGCTCAACCGGCTCCGTGCCGGTAACGATGGACATATTATTAGGACAGGTGAAGCTGGGCATGGACCCTTGGGCAACGGCGTAAAACCCGTTCTTCATGAAGCTTTCTATATTGGGGATGATCCCGTCCCTGACCCCGGCGTCTATGTATTCGGGGTCGCCGCCGTCAATGCAGACGACGGCCACGGGCCGGGCCGGAAGGGTGTAGGCAGTACCGTTTAGATCAATGGTTTTGTCAGTCATATTGCGCTTCCTATTTCATTTTCATTACGGTGTTTCTGGCCCAGGCCGACAGCATTTCGGAAATAAAAACAAGGATAATGATCGAAACCAAAATCGCCGCGACCCGCTCGGATTCGATCTGTAAAACATTGCGTTTCAGATACCAGCCCATGCCGCCGGCGCCGAAAAAGCCGACCACGGTGGCGGCGCGAAAGGCCACGTCCCAGGTGTAGATGGCGATGCCCGTAAAGGCGACGCGGACCTGAGGAAAAACGCCGAAAACCATAATTTGGAAAAGGTTGGCTCCGGTGGCCCGCATTGCCTCGACCGGGCCTATGTCGATGGCCTCGATTTCCTCGGCAAATAATTTTCCGGCAAACCCGGTGCAAAAAAACGTCAGGGCCAAAACGCCCGGCAACATGCCGTACCCGAGAATGGCGACAAAGATGATAGCGAAAATCATTTCATGCACGGCGCGGCAACTCATGGTCACGAGCCGTGCCACGGGATAGACGAAGCACCTGGACGGGGTCATGTTGTAAGACGCGAACCAGCCCAGCGGCACGGTTGCAACCAGGCCGAACAACGCGCCCAAATAGGCCATCTGGATGGTCTCAACCACATAGCGCATGTAGTCGGCATCCATAATGTATTCCATATCGGGCGGATAATAGCGGTTGGCCAGCGTTGCTCCCATGCGGCCGAAAATTCCGAGCAGCCGTTCAAGGGGGATTTCCAAGTATTCGACGCTGTAGGCGAGAAATACGAACACCGAAAGCCATACCGCGTAGCGGATTAACGAGCCTGGAAATTTGAAGCGACGCCATTGCAGTGTCGATTGGGCATCTTTGGCGATATGCCTGCTGTCTTGCGGGCTCATAGTGGGGGTACTCATTGTTTCCCTGGCCCCCTCAAATTAACGCCCGGCGCACCCAATGGGACAGCGCCTCGCCGATCAGGATTAATCCGAGAATGGCGACGATCACCGACATCACGCCATGGAAGTTGAAGGTGTTCATTTGGCGGAAGAAGACCAACCCGAGGCCACCCGCGCCTACCAGACCAAGAATGGCCGAGCGGCGGATGTTGATTTCCCACTCAAAAATGATCACACCCAGAACCTGCGGCAGGACCTGCGGCAGAATGGCATAGATCACGACCTGGAAGTCGTTGCCACCGACAGCGCGAATGGCCTCGACGGGACCGGGGTCGATATCTTCAATGGCCTCCGCCGACATTTTGGCGATGAAGCCGACCGATCTGACGGCGATGGCGAAAATACCGGCCAGCGCGCCCAAGCCGACCGCGGAGACGAAAAACAGGGCCCAAACGATTTCATGGATTGACCGGCTCAACGTCATCATCATTCGCGCCAACGGATAGGTTACCGGCTTGAACGGCGTGATGTTCAGGGCCCCGAACCAGGCCGCAGGGATGCATAAAAATACACCCAGCAAGGTCCCAAGGCAGGCGATCATCAGGGTTTCGATGGCCGGTTCAATCAGATTGGGAAACAGCGCCATATCAAGGCCGATGAACCTGTTCGCCGCCTCCCATACCTTGCCAAAGCCGCCTAAGCGATTCCAGTCGGTATCCTCGATGACCGTGACCTGGACGCTCCAAACCACAAGGGCCAACAGCACCAGATAGACAACAGCCATAATCATCCGCGCCGTGCGCCGCCGGTCCAGGATGACCTGAGACGTAATCCGGGGGGGGGAGGTATTTGTCGCCTTGTTATTCATGGCACCCCTTACAGGACTTCCATGGCGTAAATTTCATCCAGCTTGCCTTGGTCCATGTCCTCGGTCAGGCCGTCGAACATTTTTATGCCGTCCTGAAGGCCGATGATCTTGTTGCAGAATTCCTTCGCCAGATCGACATCGTGAATGTTGCACAGGCAGGGAACTTTGAGTTCCGTCGCCATCTGCTTGATCAGCCCCATTACCTCCCGCGAGATTTTCGGGTCAAGCGCCGATGTCGGCTCATCAACCAACAGCAGCTTCGGATTCTGCATCAACGCGCGGGCAATACCGACTCGTTGGCGCTGCCCGCCGGACAACTCGTCGGCCCGCTTGTCGACATGGTCGATCAAGCCGACCCGTTCGAGAAGTTGCAGGGCGTGGTCGATGTCATCACGCCGGAAAGACCGGAACAAGGTGCGTAAATTTCCGGTATAGCCCAACCGGCCGGACAAAACGTTGTCCATGACGCTCATCCGGTTGATCAGGTTGAATTCCTGGAAAATCATGCCGATGTCCCGGCGCAGTAACTTGAGCCCCTTGCGCGAAAGCGTGGTGACCGAGCGGTTGTCGAACACAATCACGCCTGACGTCGGCTCAACTAGCCGATTGATGCACCGGATCAATGTGGATTTGCCGGCGCCACTAGGGCCGATGATGGCGAAAAAATCGTCATCTTCGATAGAGAACGAAATACCTTTGAGGATTTCAGGTCCGCTGGCGCTGTAACTGGCGTGCAATTCCTTAACATCAAGAATTTTCATGAACGCAGATCCCCATCTTCGTCACCATGATGACAAATTATACGTGAATATCGGTCTAGGGTAGAAACAACCGGGGCTTTGGGGTCGGCCCAGAAGCCCCGGTTGTCTTGATTCCGCCTGAGACTATCTACTTTTTCTTCTTACGTGCGTCTTTGGCTTTCTTGAGATCACGGATGATGTCGTAATCCTTCGAAGTCATCTTAACGAACGTATTGGATTTGACGTTATCGAGGAATTTCTTCGCACCGGGCGCATTCTTGAGGCCGAGGAAGGTTTCCGCGATATTTTTCTTAATGTCGTCACAGAGCGTGTTGCGGTAGACGAAGGGGTCCTGCGGGATGGGAGCGGATTTCCACAGAATATTGACGCCTTTGAGACTGGCTTCGCCCTTGTTGACGACGTTGTCGAAGCGGTGCGAGGCGACGAATGCGGCATCAACCTTGCCCTGGACAACGGCCACGGTGGAAAGCTCGTGGCTGCCCGTGTAGGCGACTTTGCCGAAATATTTATCAAGGTCCATCCCAATCACTTGCGAGAACACCACCCGCGGCAGCAAGTTGCCCGATGTGCTGCCCGGATCGGTCAGGCCAAGGACCGATCCCTTGAGGGACTTGATGGTAGTGAATTTCGAGCCTTTCTTGGAAATCAGGACACCCTGGTAACCGGGGCCTTCTAGCTGCAAATGGCCGGGCTTTTTGGCATAAGTTGCAAACACCTCGATGCTCGGGTCCTTGCCGTTGGCGATGACGTAAGTATAGGGCCCCAGCACCGCGACATCGACGAACTTGCTGAGCAGCCCCTCAACAACAGAGCCATAAGACGTAGGCATGAAGAATTGAATCTTTTTGCCGGTGAGTTTAGCCATGCGGTCGGTGACCGGCTTGTAGAGTTGTAGCTCGGCGATGGATTCTTCGGTCGGAACCATAGCGAAGGTCAGCGCTTTGGGATTTTCGCAAGCTGCGGCCTGGGCCTTAGGTGTCCCGGTCGGGGTTAACCCCAACGCGAATACGAAAGCACAGGTGGCAATCAAAGCTACCTTCAATGCGCCGGTAATATTTTTTTGACGATTATTTTGGTGTGTCTTCATCACTTTACATCCCCCTAGTTGAATATGAACGGATCCGAACGAACTACCACAACCGTGGGCGCCCCTTCGGGGTTGCGTCGATGACTTGACGGTGAATCGAATGACACAGCGCCCCGATTGGGAACGCCGCAAAGACCGGAGACAACGGGTGCACAATGAGTCCACATGAACCACCTCCCTTTCCGGTTGCACGTTGTTGCCAATGCTCAACGTGTTCTCATTTCGCAGATTCAACAGCCAAGTGCATAATTTAAGAGCCATATTAGGCCAGATGAGGTTATCGAGGATTTCTTATGAAGGAGATCCAAGATGCTAAAAACTTACCACCATCTGACCCGAGATCAACGATGCCAGATTTACGCTCTTAATAAAAGGGGTTTGACGCAAACGGAAATTGCCGTGGATATCGGTGTCAACCAAGGAACAGTCAGCCGTGAACTGTCGCGGAATAAGGGGCTTCGCGGTTATCGGTTTTTGCAAGCGCACCGCTTTGCGGTGCAAAGAGGCTCGGCAAGGAATGGTGTGGCACATGTTATGACACCTTGCCTCATCATACGGGTGGAGACATTTTTGCGCGATAGCCAGTGGAGCCCGGAGCAAATTTGCGGAGCACTCAATCATGAAGATGGCACAAAAGTCAGTCATGAGAGCCTCTATCGACACATCTGGTCGGACAAGCGCGCGGGCGGAACTCTCTATTTGCATTTACGGCAACGTGGCAAAAAGCGCAATAAGCGCGGGGCTGCGACGGCGGGGCGTGGTTTAATCCCAGGGCGCATTGACATCGCGCAACGTCCCGCAATTGTAGATGCAAAATCCCGCCTTGGTGATTGGGAGCTTGATAGCATTATTGGCGCGAAACACAGAGGTGCCATCACCAGCATGGTGGAGCGAAAAACCAAGCTCACCAAGCTTGTTCTGCTGGATGGACCGACCTCAAAGGCCACGAATGCGGGCATCCTTGCTAGGCTGGATCCACTCAGGGAACACGTACACACGCTGACTTCGGATAACGGCAAAGAGTTTGCGGGTCATGCGGAAATAAGCGGGAAATTGAATTCAGGTTTTTATTTTTGCACACCCTATCATAGCTGGGAGCGGGGATTGAACGAGAACACCAACGGACTGGTGCGGCAATACTTTCCCAAGGGCACGGACTTTGATAAGCTGACCGCAACAGACGTACAGCGTGTGGAAGATTTGCTCAATAACCGACCGCGCAAAGCACTTAA
>JACNJU010000149.1 GCA_014382375.1 Rhodospirillaceae bacterium | reverse complement strand
GGCACCCCGGCGGCCAAGAGATTTCTTGTTCTGGGTATCGATCCGGTCAGCGCCGGGGTCTTGCGGACAATTCTGGCCGGTTTCATTGTCCTGCCCTTCGCCCTTGCCAAACGGATGCCCCTGCCAGGAAGCGCCCGTGAGTGGGGACTTCTGATGCTGATGGTGTTTGGTGTATTTATCATCTTTCCCCTGTTTTTCAGTTTTGGCATCAAGCAGACATCGACCGCTCACGCTGGCCTGATCAATGCGGCGATCCCCATCTTCACGGGTCTTTTTGGCGCCGTCGCCGAACGCCGCATCCCGGGCCGCCTGTGGACAGTGGGCGTGGCGGTGGCCTTTGGTGGCGTCGCCATGTTGATTGGACTTCGTAGTGGTGGCGGTGATGGCGTTACCCTGTGGGGCGATATTTTGTGCCTGTTGTCTTCGGTCGGTTCTGGCCTGGGTTACGTTGCCGGGGCGCGCCTGTCGCTGAAAATCGGTAGTCGTCCGGCGACGTTCTGGGGGCTTGCATTGGGTGCGTTGCTGTTGCTGCCTGTGTTGATTGTTTTTCATGGCGATACCGACTGGGCAAACGTTCCGGCCAGCAGTTTCGTGGCCGTTGCCTATCAGGCGACGTGTTCTTCTATTTTCGGATTTTTAGCCTGGTACTGGGCCTTGTCGAAGGGCGGTATCGTGCGCATGGCGCCGGTTCAGTTTTCAATGCCGGTCATCAGCCTGACGCTGGCAGCATTTCTATTCGACGAGACCATAACCATGCCGCTGATTTTGTCAGGTGTCATCATTGTTAGCGGCATCGCCATTTCACAGAGGAAAAATTGAAATGAAAATTCCGCTTTATCAAATTGACGCTTTTGCCGAGCGGCCCTTCGCCGGGAATCCGGCGGCCGTTTGCCCTTTGGATCACTGGCTGGAAGAGACGATCCTGCAATCCATCGCCATGGAAAACAATCTATCCGAAACGGCGTTTCTGGTTGGCGGCGGTGGTGCTTACGAGTTGCGCTGGTTCACCCCGGCCTGCGAGGTTGACCTGTGCGGCCATGCAACGTTGGCATCGGCCTATGTTGTTTT
The DNA here is from genome assembly GCA_014382375.1 of Rhodospirillaceae bacterium. Taxonomy (GTDB): domain Bacteria; phylum Pseudomonadota; class Alphaproteobacteria; order Rhodospirillales; family JABHCV01; genus JACNJU01. The sequence goes on along the minus strand of JACNJU010000149.1, from coordinate 6,685 downwards.
CAACAATCTGGAACCGGATTGTCAGAAGGTTCGCTTCCTGACCCGCAGTGGCGACCTGTTTGTGGAGCGTCACGGCGATGATCTGAGCATGAGTTTCCCGGCCCTGCCCGGCGAAGCGTGCCCTGTTCCTGACGGGCTGTCAGAAGCCATTGGCGCAGACATCCAGGAGGCCATAGATGCAGATGACTTGATGGTCATCGTCAAGGACGAGGCAAGTGTTCAAAGTCTTGATCCTGACATGATGTTTATCGCGACGAAGCTGAGCCACCGCGGCTTGATCGTCAGCGCCCCGGGTGAGAATTGCGATTTTGTTTCCAGGTTTTTTGGTCCCGCCGTCGGCATTCCTGAAGACCCGGTGACCGGTTCTGCCCACTGCATATCTGCGCCCTATTGGGGCAACAGGCTTGGCAAGACGAAACTTCAGGCCCGACAAATATCAAAACGGGGCGGAACACTGACTTGCGAGCTCGACGGTGACAGGGTAATTCTGACGGGTCCGGCAATACCTTATCTGGAAGGCATGATTACCATATGACACTGTCACTTTCTTTGGACGAACTGGAACAAGCGGCGCAGCGTGTCTACGAGCACATGCAGCCAACTCCGCAATACGCCTGGCCACTGCTTGCCCAGAGAACGGGCTGTGAGGTTTGGGTCAAACATGAAAACCACACCTCCATCGGTGCCTTTAAGGTGCGTGGCGGTCTTAATTACATGCAGTGCCTGAAAGAAGAACAACCCTGCGTTTCCGGTGTTATTTCCGCGACCCGGGGCAACCACGGTCAGAGCATCGGATACGCTGCCCGGGTCACCGGTATGGCGGCGACAATCCTGGTGCCATTTGGCAACAATCCGGAAAAGAATGACGCCATGCGGGCTTTGGATGTTGAGCTCATTGAGCACGGCGAGGATTTTCAAGAAGCCGCCGAACATGCCCAGACCCTGGCCACGACCAGGGGCCTGCACATGGTGGCGTCGTTCCATCCCTGGCTGGTTGCCGGTGTTGCCAGTTACGGCCTTGAATTTTTCCGCGCCGTGGCTGATCTTGATGCGGTTTTTGTTGCTTTGGGAATGGGGTCGGGTATCTGCTCCCTGATTCAGGCGCGCAATGCTCTCGGACTGAAAACCAAAATTTATGGCGTTGTTTCTGAAAACGCGCCGGCCTACGCCTTGTCCTTCAGGGAAGGTAAGGTGGTGACGACGCAGAGTGCCGACACGCTTGCCGACGGGGTCGCCTGTCGTTCGCCAAATGAACTTGCTGTTGAGACAATTCTTGATGGCGCCGCCGACATCATCACCTTGAGTGAGGATGAAATTCTGGCCGCCATGGGCCATTATTTCACCGATACCCATAATATTTCCGAAGGGGCGGGCGCGGCACCGCTGGCCGCATTGCTGCAACGGCGCAGCGATTTTGCCGGGAAACGGGTCGGGTTGATACTGTCTGGTGGAAATCCTGATAAGGCATTGATGATGCGGGCACTGGAAAGTGGAGAATAAGACATATGAGCGAGGAATTATTTCGTGATGATGGTTACCTGAAAGAATGCGAAGCGACGGTCAGCGCCGTTCATGAAGGCGGCATCGAACTTGATCGCACGGTCTTCTATTACACAAGCGGCGGCCAGCCCGGTGATACCGGCACCCTGACAAACGCAGGTGGTCTTTCTGTCGATATTATCGACACCCGCAAGGATCGTGACAGCGGTGCTTACCTTCATGTTCCTGCGGAAGGATCGGCTGTTTTTTCTGTCGGCGATAAAGTAACGGCAGCCATCGATTGGCAACGGCGGCATCGTCACATGCGGATGCACACCTGTATGCATCTGTTGTGCAGCGTTATTGACGGCGGCGTCACCGGAGGCTCCATCGGTGATGGCAAGGGGCGCATTGACTTCGACCTTCCCGTCCTTGATCTGGACAAGGAAGCCATCGCCGCCGAAATCAATCAGCGCATTGAAGAAAATCTGCCCGTCACTTCGTCGTGGATCAGCGACGAGGAAATGGCGTCGAATATGGATATGGTTCGCACCATGTCGGTCAAACCGCCCAGCGGCCAGGGCCGGGTTCGCCTGATCAATGTCGAAGGCGTTGACCTGCAGCCTTGCGGGGGCACCCATGTCAAGGCAACGGGCGAAATTGGCCCGATCCGGGTCGGCAAGATTGAAAACAAGGGCAAGCACAACCGGCGCGTCAATCTGCATTTCGTCGAGTAGGCAATGAGCGTCATTATTGATCACGCCCGGGGCGAAATCGATATGGGTCATATCCGCGACCTGTTCACGGAATATCATCGGTGGCTGGGGGTTGATCTGTGCTTTCAGGGATTCGAGCCTGAATTGAAAAACCTGCCCGGTAAATACGCCGAACCGCAAGGCTGTCTTCTGCTGGCTCGTGAAGGTGAGGTGATCATCGGCGGGGTCGGTTTGTGGCCGCTGGATGAAAGCGTCTGCGAAATGAAACGGCTTTATGTGCGTCCATCCTGGCTCGGCCAGGGACTGGGACGAAGGTTGGCGCTGGCCATTATTGAACAGGCCCGGGCGTGCGGCTATCGGCGCATGTGTCTGGATACATTGCCGCAGTTGACTGCAGCCCTGTCGCTTTACCGTTCACTCGGATTCGCAGATACTGAGCCATATTACGACAACCCCCTCGACGGGGTCAGTTATATGGCGCTCGATCTGGAGTAGGGACAGTTCAACGTCGGCACATAAAAATGGCGGAAGTTAGGGGTATTTCGTCAATAATTTGTTATCATTTGAATGTTAGGCTTTTTCGACTGGCGTTTGGTTTGTGCGTTGAAGCCGAATCCGGTTAGCATTACGGCTGCTTTTAGCAACGGGTTAAGGGGAAGCAAGTATCGTGAAAATGTTGAACGTGTCGGGGCGGATCAAGGGATTCACGATTTGCGTCATTATGGCGCTCGGGCTTTCGTCCTGTGGCGGCGCCATGAATTCCGATTTACTTCAAAATTCTTTTTGGGCAAATGGCCCGACAGGTAACAACACCGCAGCCGAACTGGGCATAGCGGAACTGGCCAAAGGCAATTATATCGAGGCTGAAACTCATTTCAGAACCGCCCTTAAAAAGAACCCACAGGACGTCCACGCATTGCTTGGGCTGGGAATGCTCTATCAGAATAATGGTCTGACAACCCGGGCCCGGCAAATGTATGAAGCCCTGTTGGCGATCAGGCCCGATGAGACAAATCAATTCGTCGTCTGGAAGAATCTTCAAACCCGCCCGATTTCCGAAATCGCCAGCGTCAATCTGGCACTAATAGAAAGTGGCGGTGTGCTGACATCAATGGGCCGCGACAATGAACCCCAGGGACTTGCCGAACCGGGTATGGCGGGTATGGGGCAATCGATAACGGGTGCGCCAACGCCGATGGCGATGACAGCACGGGCCATGCCATCTACGCCTGATCACCAGGAATCCTTCGTCGATGCCGGAATGCCCCGTTTTGCGGAAGCCGACAGTAATATCGTCTCGCGCTTTAAAACCCTGATTGCCTTGCGTGATCAGGGATTGATCACACCGGAAGAATTCAACGCCCGCCGTCAGGCCAACATCGGCGCGTTGCTGCCGTTGACATCACCGCCACCGGCGGCCGGTCTCGACCGCCCGGTGCCCAGCACGGAACAAATTTCAGGACGTTTGCGGGCGATTGGTCGCGGCCTTGAAATGCGGGCGATTTCTGTTGCCCAACATTCCTCTGAACGATCAATGATTCTGGATGCGATGATGCCGGCAGCCCCGGTCTCGGTCGCCAATCCCGGGCGTCCGCCGCAGGGTCTTCTGCAGGCCGCCGATAGTGTTCGCTGGCTTGAACAGTTACGCGAGAGCAGCCTGATTACATCTGACGAATATGCCCGCGAGCGCGGCGCTATTGAACAATATATGAGCCCTGCGCCATCTGCTCCGGCCCCGATGATGGAAGTCGCACCGGTGCCGCTTTCATCAAGCCCGGCGGAAACCGGTGCCCCGGTCCAGCTTAGCGGGCCGCAGCCGGCTGTGCATCTGGCCTCTTACCGGTCTCGCAAGGATGCCGAACGGGGCTGGTCACAATTACGTCGCGCCCACAAGGCCGAATTGTCCAGTCTGCAATCGGAAATTAGTGAGATTAATCTTGGTTCCAAGGGCATCTTCTTTCGCCTTAAGGCGGGCCCGCTGTCAGACAAAAGCGCGGCCGACAGCCTGTGCAGTCAGCTAAAAAGCCGTCGCCAGTTCTGCGAAGCAACGTTTATGAATGCTGGGTAGTTGTTTAGTGTTCAAGCCCCTTATTAAGGATCAAGCCCCTCAAGCGCCGGGCGTTCGCTCCGCTCACTTGGCTTAAGCCTCTGGAAGTCAAGATTCAAATGGCAACAGGAGCTTTATTCTTAAAAGCCGGGCTCACACACTTTCTACTTCAAGCCCGCGACTGCGGGCCGCCGCCATTGCGGCGAGCCAAGCGAACGGAGTGAGCGCCCGGCGCTTGAGGGGCTTGATCCTTAAAGACCGGCGCTTGAGAGGCTTGATCCTTAAAGCCCTAAAATAACCCTGACTTCATCAACACTCGCCGGGTGCCGCTCGTACTCGGGACAGATATCGACAATTTGGGTTACCAGTTCGGCGTTTGAATTGGCCAACCGGGTCTTGTCGTATTTCAGATTATCTTCCAGCCCGGTACGGACATGCCCCCCCAGTTCAAGGCACCAGCGGGCTACGGTTAACTGGTGACGGCCAATGCCGGCGGCGGTCCAGGTGGCACCCGGTAGCAGGTCTTGAAGTTCCGAAATACCAAACTCGAGAACCTGCCTGCGGGCCGGAAGGGCATTGGGAATGCCCAGCACGAATTGCACATGGGGCGGGGATTTGAGCTGTCCTTTGTCAACCATCGCCTTGGTGTTGTAGAGCATGGCCATGTCGAAGGCTTCAATCTCGGGCTTGATATCGCGATCGAGCATAATTTGCGCCAGCCCGGCCACCAATTCGGGATGATTGTCGTAAATCTGTTTGGCAAAATTGACGGATCCGGTCGCCAGTGAGGCCATGTCGGGATTCAGAAACAGCGGTTTGCCGCGTTCATTCTGGCTGCGCCCGCGGCCCCCGGTGGAAATCTGGAAAATCATGCCAGGACAGTGTTTGCTGACCCCTTCCATGAGGGCAGCGAACTTCTCCGGGTCAGATGATGAGTCCTCATTATCTTCACGGACGTGGGCATGAACCAGCGTCGCGCCCGCTTCAAAAGCCTCGTGGGTCGATTCAATCTGTTCGGGTACGGTGACCGGTACAGCCGGGTTGTCAGCCTTTCTGGGCACCGCACCGGTGATGGCGACGGCAATGATAACGGGGGTGGTCATAAACAGAATCCCTTTACTGGGCCGGCGGCGGGGCAGTTCCCTCTATGGCCGGGGCGGGGAATTCTTCGGCGCCCTTGGGCGAGACGGTAATGGTGATTTTTGAACCGCGCAAGGTGGCGCTGGTGATCTGAATCGTCGCCACGCGCTGGCCACGGGTATATGTCATAACGCTGGTGTCAGAGCGCACCGAGGTGATTTCCTGCCAGCCGAAACCGGTCATTTCCTGCTTATAGAAGTCGAACATGTCATTGGGACCGTGTGAGGAGGATATCACCAGGCGGCCAATCCACTCGTCGTTGGTGCCGAATACAAGGGTTTTGCTCATGTCCATCTCGGCCTTGACCGGCATGGGCAGGTCAGGAAAACGGGCAAAGGACGTCTGGGTCGGTGCTTTTTGGTCATCTTTGCCCGGATCGGGGGACAAGGCCGAGCCCATTTGGCCCGCACACGCGCCCAGTGACAACGACGCCAGCACCATCAAGGCGGTTAGTTTGAGGGTTCTCATGGCTGTATTTTTCCCACTATCGATTTATTTATGACGTCCACAAACGAATCATTGGCTAAATCCTATAACATTCAGGCCCTTTAAAGCCAGTCAGACAAAGCGAAATCAACCGCCTGGAGCAGGGCCTCGCAGGATTTTGCTGCGTTGCAGCAATATTTTTATGCCCTGGTGGCAATCAGGGGCCGGTTGCAAGCCCATTACGGCTGGGTTATAATGGCGGATTACTGACGGTTTGCGGACTGTTTTTAATTTTTCGAAAAAAATACGTTTTTAGGTTTGACAGGGTCAACTGTCGGGCCTATAACCCGGCCTCCGCGACATGGTCAGGTTCGCCAGACAATTTCGCGGTTTTTGTTTGCTCTTTGACATTGTGAATATGATTTGGAAGGGATGCGCGGGCGGCGGTCTGATGTGCTTGCACTTTAAGACTCCGTTAAGTGTGCATTCTTTCAGTTACGTAAAACGTAATACGAAACATGTAAGTTTGTGCACAGGACGCTCTTTGTTGTTCCCCAAGGCTTCGGCCAAAGGGAATTTAACTTGAGAGTTTGATCCTGGCTCAGAACGAACGCTGGCGGCATGCCTAACACATGCAAGTCGAACGAAGGCCCAGAGCTTGCTTTGGTGTCCTTAGTGGCGGACGGGTGAGTAACGCGTGGGAACCTACCTTGGAGCGGGGAATAACCATTGGAAACGATGGCTAATACCGCATACGCCCTTTGGGGGAAAGGCTTCGGCCACTCCAAGACGGTCCCGCGTCTGATTAGCTAGTTGGTAGGGTAATGGCTTACCAAGGCGACGATCAGTAGCTGGTCTGAGAGGATGATCAGCCACA
>JACNJU010000029.1 GCA_014382375.1 Rhodospirillaceae bacterium | reverse complement strand
GCCAGAAGCATGCGGGATTCTCGTGGAGCCGAAATCTGAAACGGACATTATTTTAGCGATAGAGTATCTTGTTGAAAATCCTGAATGGCGTCGTGTTGCCGGTCTGAAGGCGCGCGACAGGGTGAAGTCGCGATATACCTGGGATCACCAAGCTATAAAAATAACCCGTGGCCTGGATAGGGCGCTTGCGTTACAGAAGCCGACAGTACGCAAGCCGACAATAGTATTGCTCAACGCTCTACACGCCAAGACCGGTGGCGGGGTGACGTATCTGAAGAACATCCTTCCTCTGATTGCTGAAAGCCCAGATTTTGAAATTCATCTTTGTATTCATGAAGATCAGGTCGATATATTGCCGGAACTGAACGGCAAGGTTAATCTTCACACCTTTAATTTCAAACCCGGTTTTTGGCGCCTACCGTTTTGGGAGCAAGTCCAGGTTCCCAAACTGGCCCGAAAAATTGGTGCTGATGTAACATTCTCTCCGGCTAATTATGGTCCGTTTTTTACCCCTAACCCTGTGATTATGTTACGAAATGCTTTGGGTGTTGCCTTTGTCGAAAGGCGGCCCGCCAAAATGATTTACTGGCTGCTGGTTTCTATCGGCACGCTGATGTCGATGATAACCTGTCACAGGGTGATCTCCGTTTCCAAATATGCGCGACAGTCAAATTTTGGCTTTATTTCAGGCTTTTTACGCAACCGTTTAAGTGTCGTCCCGCACGGTGTTAGTAAAGTTTTTTCCGAAAATGTAAGGGCGGCAAAACGCCAGGACTATATCCTTGCAGTTTCCGATATTTATGTTCAAAAAAATCTGAAAAACCTGATAAGCGCGATCGCCATTCTGCGTTTGCAGAAACCCAATATTGAACTGAAAATTGCCGGACGTTTTATTGACGAGGCATATCATCAGGAACTGAACAAACTGATTTTTGAAAAGGAGTTGGAGGGTAACGTCACATTTCTCGGTGGTGTCCAGGTAGACGAGTTGGTCGACCTTTATCATCATTGTGCCGTATTCGTATTTCCCTCTACCGTTGAAACCTTTGGAAACCCCTTAATTGAAGCGATGGCATCTGGTGCACCCATTGCAACTTCTAACACGGCCGCCATGCCAGAGGTTGCCGGTGATGCAGCTCTTTATTTCGACCCCTATAATGTTGAAGACATGGCGTCTTCCATTGGGCGGCTAATGGATGACAAGGATTTGTGTGGGGAGCTTTCCCGGAAAGCCTTAACCCGGGCTGAAAATTATTCCTGGGAGAAGACGACCGAAAGTACATTGGATATTCTTTATCAGGCTGCCCATGAGGCTCCTCAATGAGCTTGAAACATTTAGCCCGTTATGCCCTGTCCATGCCGCCCCATATTGCCTTGGCAAAATCCGTAACCTATAGCGGGCGTATCCTTGGATCTAATGTCCGTCAGATAATACACAGATCACGCAGCTCCTATCAGCCCGTGGGTGTCGGTCGTTTTTCCCGGTTCTTGGGTAATGTGAGCTTTCAACGGACACCAAAGAACATAGCAGCAGCAATGCCAATGATAATGGAACATCGGTTTGATTTGCTTGGATCGGGCTGGGTTTCAGTCGAATGTGATCCCAAGTCCTATCGATTATCATCAGGCAATCAAAAACGGGCACTCGCAATTCGTCAATTGATTGATTCTGCTTACAACCCCATCGACTGGCAACTGGATTTCAAATCGGGCTACCGGTGGCGCGCGGACCGGTTGTCGGGAACCTTGCGCTACGGTCATGAACCCGCTGTCGACGTTAAAGTCCCGTGGGAATTAGCCCGTCTTCATCATCTGTCATGGTTGGCGCAGTCAGGGGATGAAAAATCCATACGCGAATTCCGCAACCAGGTGCTCGACTTCGCCGCCGCCAATCCGCCCGGCTACGGGGTCAACTGGCTGTGCACAATGGATGTCGCCATTCGCGCCGCCAATATAATCATTGCCTACGATTTATTTATCAGTCAGGGCATTGAATTTGATGAAGCATTTTTGGGTGAATTCCATGCCCTGATCGTGGCCCATGGTAAACACATCATGGCAAACCTTGAATGGCATGACGTGCATCGCGCCAATCATTATCTGGCAGATATTGTTGGCCTGTTATTCGTCGCAGCATATCTGCCGTGCACCGATGAGAGCAATGCCTGGCTCATTTTTTCGGTCGAGCAGATGATCAACGAGGTTGAACGGCAATTCACACCAGATGGCGCTAATTTTGAGGCTTCAACCAGCTATCATCGCCTGTCTGCAGAAATGGTGGTTTATGGAACGGCTCTGGTACTTGGACTGCCAAAAGATAAAAAGGCCATATTGGGAGGGAAAAACTCTTTTCCCGACTGGTATTTTGAACGGCTGGAACGAATGGCGGAATTTTGCGTTCATGTGACCAAACCAAACGGGCGGGTAGCCCAAATCGGTGATAACGACAGTGGGCGTTTCTTCAAAATATGCCCATCGTTTGATGAGGCCGGTGGAACATTTAAGGAGCAACACCTGGATCATCGCTCCACGGTCGCCGCTATCAACGGGCTATTTGAGCGTGAGGACTTCGAGGAATTTTCTGGTCCCGACGTTGCTCTTGATACAACTGTGGTCAGCGCCTTGGCGGGGGGGCAAAAAATCACCAGTTATTTAAAACCCGGAGACAATCCGGGGGCTATGGGTGTTCAAATTACAGGTGGTGTTGATAGCGGCCTATCCGTGCTGGCCCAAACGTTCATTGAACCCGTTGATGCAACTGTTCTGAACGGGTTGACAGTTTTTTCTTATCCGGATTTTGGTTTATTCATTTGGCGCTCGTCCCGTTTCTTCATGTCGGTTCGTTGTGGTCCTGTCGGGCAGAATGGCAACGGTGGGCACGCCCATAATGACCAGTTGGCTATTGAACTGAATATCGATGGCGAGGATTGGATCGCCGATCCGGGAACCTATCTTTACACACCAGCACCCAACGACCGAAATGCCTATCGTTCCGTTCACGCCCACGCCGCCCCGAAGATCGGGGATAAGGAACCCTCGAGGCTGGATTTTGGCCTCTTTCGCCTGGAAAACAATGTTGATGCCCGCTGTTTGTGCTTCAGCCCCGATGGTTTTGAGGGACGCCATGCCGGATATGGCGTACCTCTGCATAGACATATAGAAATTCAGGACGGAAAAATTCGTATTACAGATTTAATATCGGGGACCAAATCTTCGAAGGTCATTCCCCGAATTGTCAAAGACGGAACATCTCTTCGCAAGCTCTGGTCGCTCGATCTACGCTTCAGTCCCGGTTATGGAATACGAGACTGATCCGAGGGAAGAACGATTTGAACAATCGCAGCCAATGCCCAGGCGGTTGCAATCCACCAGGACTGCCAGACACCATAGGAAACAACCCCGACACTAAGATAAGAGCAAAGAATGCTTATTCTGACCGCCATTTGTTGCCTGTTACCTGCTTCCTTCAACACTGTCCAGAATAAGGAAAGAACCAAAGCTGCAGCGAGAACGATGCCGGGCAAGCCTAGTTCCAGACGAATTTGCAGGGCGGCATTATGGGGATGTAAGGGCATAATTTCCATGTTTGATGCCAGGCGAAACTCCTCTTGGGGAAGACGTCTGGATGAGTCCATGCCGAAACCCCAATATGGGGTCTCGTCAATTTTTTGCGATACGAAATCCCACATAATCAAACGGTGTTTGACCGAGGACGGGGAATTTTCAACAATCTCCATTATAGTTTCGGAATTCGTGATTTTTTCTGAAATAACTGGTGCAATGAAGATAAATCCGACTGTTGCGAATGCAATCACCAGTGCTGCGGGACGACCAAAGAACATGAGGCTGACATAAACCAGCCCGCCCACGCAAATAGCGAGAAGCGAAGCTCCGCTTGAAAGAAACATTAATCCAGAAGATACAGCGAGAAGTAGAAGAACTGCTGTTGTTGGCTTGTCATTGTGCCAGATCATCAAGGTAACAGGCCACAGCAGCAGAGCGACAATAACGGCACCATTGTTCAATGTTGTCAGGGGATCGAAGTAATACCCCCCCCATAAAGAATCTCCAGTTTCCTGTGCATAGGTATAGCCTATTATCAGGGCGAGCACGCTTAAGCCAAAACCAATAAGCAGGGCCTTCTGGGACTTGACCTGTGTAACAGATGACGCTGTGGTGCTGGCGTGTAGGAGGACAAACCCGGCAAGGCAAAGAAAGGTCAGGCGAAAACACAGTTGAAGCGCGCCGCTTCCATTGAGAGCCCAAATTGAAGAAATCCCGGCCCAGACAAAGAGTAAGGAAAGGGTAACAATAAAAACCGAAACGAATTTCGGGTGTTGTTTTCTGTTAATTAAAAAGGAGATGAAGCACACCAGTCCGCTCAATGCTACCAAAACAGTCATCGCTTTTGAGGCAACGACCCCGAGAATACCCGCCAGCAGACAAATCCCCATAAGGGATTTTTCAACTACTTGCTCACACCAATTTTCTTTCTGGTTCACACCCGGCTCCCTTCACAACTTGGGAAGCGGTACCATAGAAAGCTTAAAAATTCTTGTAGAAGTTCGATTAACTTTTTTCCACCAACTTGATCGAAGCCGAATTAATGCAATACCTAAGTCCCGTTGGCGGTGGGCCGTCGTTGAATACGTGGCCCAGATGTGAATCGCAGCGCTTGCATGTGACTTCCGTTCGCCACATGCCCAGCGTGTGGTCTTCATGCTCTTCGACCGTGTCGCCTGGCGCTGTTTTGGTAAAGCTCGGCCAGCCACAACTGGAATTAAACTTGGCGTCCGACGTGAACAGTTCCTCACCACAACAGGCACAAACATAAGTTCCGGCTGTATCGGTGTTGTTGTATTTGCCGGTGAAGGGGCGTTCCGTGCCTTTTTCCCGGCAGATGGCGTATTGCTCGGGGGTTAGCTGTTGCAGCCACTCTTCCTTGGTCTTGATGATTTTGTCGCTCATTGCCTTATTCCTTCAGGTTCGCCTGAACGTCTTCCTTAAAGCCGACCAGTACTTTCCCATTTACTTCGAACACCGGGCGCTTGATCAGGGCCGGATGTTCAGTCATCAAAGCCTGTGCCTTGTCGGCGTCGACTTCGTGCTTGTCCCCGTCAAGCAAGTTCCGCCATGTGGTGCCGCGTCGGTTCAACAGGACCTCCCAGCCAACGGCAGCAATCCAACGCGCGATGGTTGCGCCCTCAAGGGCATCGGCTCTGACATCCTTGAACTGGTGCTTAAGGCCTTCCGTGTCCAGCCATTTTCTTGCCTTGCGGCAAGTATCGCAGTTTTTAAGTCCATAAATCATTATCATCTAGGTGGCGCAATTCATCTCAGTTTGTTAAAACGATTCCAATCATAGATTTTCTTAAACGGAGTTGACAATGCTCGCCCTTGTATCGCCAGCCAAAAAACTTGATTTTACCGAACTGGCGGCTCCGATAACGCATTCGCAGCCTGATTTTCTGGATCGCTCGCAGGTTCTTATCAATTCGGCACGTAAACTAAGTCGCGCCGAGTTGAGCCGCCTGATGAAACTGAGCGACAAACTGACCGAGCTTAATTTCCAGCGCTTCAAGGCTTTCGCACCACCGTTCACGACCGCCAATGCCAAACAGGCGATTTTGGCATTTAGTGGTGATACCTATGTCGGGTTTGATGCAGCCAGTTTAAGCGAAGATGATCTGGTTTATGCCCAGGATCATTTGCGGATTCTTTCAGGCTTGTACGGTCTGCTGCGGCCGCTGGATCTGGTGCAGCCTTACCGGCTGGAAATGGGTTCGCGTCTACAAAATCCCGAGGGTTCCGACCTTTATGCTTTCTGGGCTGATGATCTGGCAGAGGCTATTGACAGGGCAGTTTCAGGTCACAATGAACCGGTGGTGATCAATCTGGCCTCAAATGAATATTTCAAGGCGGCAAGAGCCAAAAACATGAAGGCGCGGGTCATTACGCCTGTCTTTAAAGAGGTCAAGGACGGCGAGGCCAAGGTTCTGGGGATGTTTGCAAAGCGGGCGCGCGGCATGATGGCGCGCTTCATGATTAGCAAGCGCATCGAGAAATCAGAAAAGCTCAAGAAATTCAGCGACGGCGGATATGCCTACCAAGACCATCTGTCCGACGATGATAACTGGGTCTTCACACGCGAACGCTAAAATATCGGGCATTCATGCCCAGTATATTGACTATTTGCTATCGGCTAAGATGATCTACGTTACCTATGCAACCAGTTGCAATGTGATCAAGGCTCAGTATTTCCGCACTAAACTAACGGCGGAAATAGGATTTGTTATATATCCCTCAGATTATATTTTTTTGTCCATCAACTAATCCATCTCAAAGCAGAATATTTCTTGTAAGGGACGGGGGCATACCACAAAAACAACCCATTATATAATTGGTTAAAAATGAAAATTGCAAACTGTGAGGTGACAGGTTACAATTTGTGAATGATCGTCAGCTTTCGTCATAAAGGCCTCAAGCTTCTTTACGAAAAAGGAAGTCGGCGACGGGTGCCCCTGGAACACGCTGAAAAAGTTGAACGTATCTTGGCTCGTCTCGATGAGGCGACGGAACCCTCCAACATGGGGTTGCCGGGCTATAGGTTGCATCCGTTGAAGGGCGATCTCGCTGGTTATTGGTCAATCAGTGTTTCTGGGAATTGGCGAATTATCTTCGGTTTCGAAGGGGCGCATGCCTGCAATGTTGACCTGATCGACTATCATTAGGAGTATCAAACATGGTGATGAAGAACCCACCCCACCCAGGCTTGTCAATCCGCCACGATTGCCTGGACCCCCTGGGGCTCAGCGTGACGGTGGCGGCGAAGAAACTCGGCATCAGTCGAAAGCAACTGTCCGATATAGTGAACGGTCATTCAGGTATTTCGCCTGAGATGGCAATCCGCCTTGATAAGGCATTCGGCGGCAGTGCGGACACATGGTTCCACCTTCAAGCTGCATTCGATCTCGCTCAGGCGATGAAGACGGCGGACCGGATCAAGGTTGAGCGGATGTCGCCAGCAGCATGAAACCAGAAGATTGTCACATTTATGGAGGATAATGAAGTTGAATGATCGCGATGACTACCAACCAATAAAAAGTACATTGATCAAGATTTTTCAACTGGTTGCAAAAAGCCAAGGGTAACAAAATACAACGCATGAATTTAGGAAAAATCACCAATAAATGATTAGCTGCTTACCTAGGTGCAACTAGTTGCACGCCATAATTTAGTAATTTCAATGAGTTGAGGAAATTGGTGAGTATATTTTACGGAATAAACGTCGAAATTCCCAAAGGCAGTACCCTGCATTTTTTACCCTATTACCAGTCATTTGATTCAACTGGTTACTCTTTTATTCCTAAAAAAAACCGGGCCATCTGGCCCGGCGAGTTGACAAGGAGGAAACAGAACCCCGGGGGAGAGAAGGGGTCTGAACCTGTTTCGTACTATCAACGATTAAAGCGGCCCGCGCATTGACAGAGGTCAATTTAGTTCTCAGTCCTCAATAATTCTTTGGCGAAGCCAGTTGCAGAATTGAAAGGCCAGTTCCCTTTCGGCCTCGGTACCTGAAACCTGCATCTTTCCCAGCTTTTCGGCCACGTCTTCGATCACCTGACGATATTGTCTGGCCGTCATGGTTTCGACCCGCAGGTCTGATGAAAGACGGGTGATCTCGTCGAGTAAGTCCTGCTTGCTGACGGCGGTTTCGTGCCCCTTGACCCTTTTGGCCGGATTCTCGCGGATATGCTTGATGCGCTCGGTGATGGGGTCGCCAAAATTTAACGTCGGGGCGATGCACTGGACTTTCTTGTAATCGACCTCACCCTCGAAGGTCTCAATCCCGGCGGCGGTAAGGCGATCATTCAGTTCGGCCCGTTTGATGCCTAACAGACGTGCCGCTTTGGAAATGCCGATTTTCTGTTCCAAGGGAAAATCTCCGATTATCTGGTCCCTAAAGGTTACATGTTTAATATGGTTATTGATAGGCGACGGTTTTACAGAATTTTACGAAGGCGCGTTTTGAAACATCTGCAGCAAAGGCACCATCTGGATGGCGCTCAAAAATTGCATGATATAAATCAGGTGCTTGCTCGATAAGTTCTGTGATTTGCCACGGAAATCGCTCAAAAGCGGCGACGGCGGATGCGATCAAGGCCGGCGCTTCTTCAGACCAATTATTGGAATTCTTGTCGGTGATGACGTCGGCAATGGCCAGCAAGGCCGCTTTTGTCCAGCAGTCCCTTGAGACCTGGGTATCATATTTTTCGAGCAGGGCTTCACTTTCCTCGCCGAGGGAGAAAAGGATGTCGAATTTGTTGGTCATTCCGCCAGCATACAGGGTCAGAACCTGCAAAAGGATCGGATGCAAATTGACACCGGCACATTCCTTGCCGCCGGGACAGCTATCACATGATCGCATGGTGTTTTTACGTCCTTCGGCGTTTCGCCTGAAAGCTATTGAAACTGTGGAATGCGGCGCCCGATGGTCGGTAGGCATTCCATCTGGTCGGTATCAGGAATATTGCGACAAACTTCTTTTCTTAATGTCATGTCGGTATCGTTCAGGTTTATGGGGCAATTTTTATGAGCAACCTGTCCGGCCAGGGCCCTTCTTTCGCCCTTCAGACGGGCATACCGTTTGGCGTCCTCTCCATCCCCACCTTCAAGGAAAAGAAGGGTCGGGAAGAAGAAAATCCCGACACCCATCTGGGATGCATCGACATTGGCCTTATCCTGGAGAATAAATTGCAATTTGCCGGTTTCGACAGCGTTACTTTCAAGTTTCGTCTCAATCTGTTTGCAACTCAGGTCGGCGTACGTTTTCGTTGGCACGTATGCTGCCGGTATTTCACTTGGCGGTGAAGCGCATGCGCCAGACAAGCCTATCAATATGACAGCTGGAAGTATGATCAATCGGTTTTGCATGGGAACATTATACAGATTTGATTTTATCTCAGAAGATCATTGTCAACGGTGCTGCCTGGTGTAACAGTGCCGCCAGATAATTTGGAGTTTCTGCCCATGTCCCCCCCAACCTTGCAATTCGAACGTGCAGAATATGATGCACGGTTGAACAACACCCGCCTCGCTATGGAAAAGGCCGGCCTGGACCTGCTTATCGTTACCGATCCGTCGAATATGGCCTGGCTGACCGGTTATGACGGTTGGTCCTTTTATGTCCATCAATGCGTTCTCGTGACCATGCACGGTGATCCGCTGTGGTATGGGCGGGGGATTGACGCCAACGGTGCCAGGCGGACAACGTATCTTCCTGAAGCCAACATTCTGGACTATCCCGACCATTACGTTCAATCGACCGAGCGCCATCCCATGGATTACCTGTCGGGCCTTATTATCGATCGAAACCTGGATAAGGGTTCCGTCGGGGTCGAGATGGATAATTATTATTTTTCTGCTGCGGCCTACGTTTCCCTTACCCGACATTTGCCAAACGCCACCTTCAAGGATGCGACCGGGCTGGTGAACTGGCAGCGTGTTGTCAAATCCCCGCAAGAACTGGATTACATGCGCAAGGCCGGTGGGATTGTCGAGGCCATGCACGCGAAAATTTTTGAACTCACCGAACCGGGCTTGAAAAAGAATGAACTGGTCGCCGAAATTTACCATACCGCTATACGCGGTACGGCTGATGCAGGCGGCGATTACCCGGCCATCGTGCCCTTGTTGCCCTCGGGCGAGGACGCATCGGCTTCGCACCTGACCTGGGACGACAAGCCGATGCGGGCGGGCGAGGCGACGTTCTTTGAAATTGCCGGTGTCCACAAACGCTATCATTGTCCATTGTCGCGGACAATCTATCTGGGCAAACCTCCCCAGGATATTCTCGATGCTGAAAAGGCGGTCCTGGAAGGGCTTGAAGAAGGCCTTCTCAAAGCCATGCCCGGTAACACCTGCGAAGACATCGCCGGTGCTTTCTTCGCCGTGTTGAAACGTCATGGCATCGTCAAGGACAACCGCACCGGTTATTCCATCGGCCTCAGCTATCCGCCGGACTGGGGCGAGCGCACCATGAGCCTGCGCTCCGGCGACAAGACTGAACTGCGCGAAGGCATGGCTCTTCACTTCATGCCCGGTCTGTGGATGGATACCTGGGGGCTGGAAATTACAGAAAGCCTGGTCATTAGCGCTGCGGGACCGGAATTCCTGTCCAACGTTGCCCGTAAACTGATGATCAAGGACTAACACCACCATGGGTAAAAGCGGGCATATCTGGACGGCGGCCGCACCGGCTGTGTTTGTGCTTTTATGGAGTACTGGCTATGTCGGCGCCCGTTTGGGTATGCCCCATGCCGAGCCGTTCATTTTTTTGACCATGCGCTTTTCAATTCTGGCTACCCTGTTAGCGGTGGCCGGATTGATCTGGCGTGCCCCATGGCCGGCAAGTTTGGCCCAGGCGGGGCATCTTATGGTCGCCGGTCTGCTGTTGCAGGGTTTCTATCTGGGCGGCATTTTTTGGGCTATTTCAAGTGGAATTTCATCTGGCATCGCGGCTTTGATTGTCGGTATCCAACCGGTATTGACGGCCGTTGCCGCCGGACCCTATCTGGGTGAGAAGGTCAGCGCCCGGCAATGGGCAGGCTTGCTGCTGGGCTTTGCGGGTGTCGCTTTGGTGGTTGGTGATGATCTGGGTTTTGATGGCGGCAACGGTGCCCCTGTACTGGCTTGTATTATTGCCCTTTGCGGTATCACCCTGGGGACGCTTTATCAAAAGCGCCATGGCGGCACTATGGATTTGCGCACCGGTTCGGCGGTCCAGTTCGCCGCCGCCGCCGCCGCCATGTTGGTGATGACCTTGCTTTTTGAGGAAGGCCGTATTGACTGGACGGCCGAGTTTATATTCGCCATTTCCTGGCTCGTCATCGTGCTCTCTATCGGCGCTATGACTCTGCTCTATTTGTTGATCCGCCGGGGTGCTGCCTCGCAGGTAGCGAGCCTGTTTTATCTGGTTCCCCCGGTCGTCGCCGTTGAGGCCTATCTTTTGTTCGGCGAAACCCTGACACTTAGGGATATCACCGGCATGGCCGTGGCCATGGCCGCCGTAGCGCTGGTCATGCGTAACAAGGCGTAGGGGCAGGGCCACCGGTTCCCTCAAGATAAGGCACTGCCTTCTTATTGTGATTGACGGCAATGCCAAATCCCATAGCTTGAGGCACTTTTATGGGTGAAGGCATCAGGGGGTTGCCGGTGATGACAGGTTCAGGGTCAATAAAATGGCGGCGAAAAACAAGCGCCAATAAGGGCCTTGATGACTCATTGCGTTTAGCAGTGTCCTTCGCTTGCAAACGCCGGCAAGTTTCCTTCCAGAGCGGACTTCGCTAAGGTGAGGCGTCGGTTAATTTCACCGACTTCATCATCAAGGAAATTTCTCGCCAGTTCAATGATTCGGCGATAGAACGGCAATTCAGCCCGTTCCAGGACTCTTTCGCAAAAGGTCGGTAACCAGCGACCGAGATGCCTGTCGAAAAATTCGCGTTCATATTCAAGACAATTCAGAGCCTTGGCCAATTCGTTTTCCTGCCAGGCCACAGCTTCCTGACGAGTGACCTCTGCCAGGAATTCAAACTCCGTGCTGATGTGGTCAGGATGTTCGTGATAGTCCGGGTCATATTCAAACCCGCACGCCTCGATATAGTTTTTGACCGCAACCGTGGCCTCACTTAAAAGCTGCCCGCCATCATCCACATGAACCGATTCATGGGGCGAGACATGGCCACCGGGACCCAGAAACAGGGCCGCGTATTCAACAGCCAAGTCCCTGGCCAGAACGGCATCGTTTGCATCTGTAAAACCAAGATCAATTCCGCCCAGGGCTTCCTGAAAGGATGGCGATTTCATTCCTTTTATCTGAGCTTCGGTTGGCTCGGAACGGAAAATCGTTGCCAGAAAACCATAGAGCCCACTTCGCTCCATGGCCGTCCTGGCCTCGTTTCGGGAGTCTTCGGTCATAATGCCGTTGTTACCCGGTTTCGTCATGATCTCAAACCTTAACGACCTCCACAACAGTGTCCATAAACCGCAACTGTAAATTGATCGGGCCTGGTGCGTTTGGAATGATCCAGTGCGGATGGGCACCGTTTCCGGTCCACCATTTATGCTTGTCTTCGGCGTCTTCCCCTCCGTCACAGGATTTACAAACAGATGGAGGAGTCTATGCCCGGAAAGTCAGGTGGGGTGATGATCTATGTTAATGTCAGGGAAATTTTTTAACAAATGTGCATTCTTGGGCGCGGTGGCTATGGGAAATGAAGCCCAGCGTCTATTTCATTTAGCAGTTGGTCGGGATTGGAAACCGTTACGAGGTTTCCGGAAAAATGAATAAGCCCTTCAGCCTCAATTTCGTGGACCAGTCGTGAAAGGGATTCGGCCCTGATTCCCAGCATCGAAGCAATGTCGCGGCGAGTCAGGGGAAGCTCCATATAAAGACTTCCATCCTCGACGATCCGGCCACACCTTTCGCGCATGATCATGAGTAAATGGATAAACCGAATCCGGGCGGGCAGGGTGACGGTTTTGAAAAAACGGTCATCGGCGGCACCGAGAGCTTGCGCCGTGCGCTGAAGGAATCCTGCTCCCAGTTCCGGGTTGCTGATCAGCAAATGACGCATGGCTATCTTTGGCAGGAAACAGACTGTGGCCGTTTTCAGAACTTCCGCACCGGCCCGGTGTTTCTCCCCGGCGAGTAATGGCCGGTAGCCAAGGGTATCGCCGGGATTCGCCAAGCGCAAAAGGACATGACCTCCTTCGGCATCAACCTTTCTGACCCCGACAAGTCCGCTTTTGACCAGGTAGAGGCCCTTGCAGTCATCTTCCTCGTAGAAAATGGCCTCACCCGCTTCATAGGTTCTGCAAATAGCGTTTTCGTTGAAGTGTTGAATTTCTTCCGGAGACAACACCGACCATTCCGTCCCCTCTATGAACTGGGGGTTAAGGCAGGTCTTTTGGCATTTGGATTCCATGGGTTTCATTGCCAGGCCTTTCAGCTTGCCGACACCACATATAAGCCAAATCGAGAATTTATTCGCCCCAAACCTGAAATTAGTAAAGGAAGAGCAAAAAATAAACTGGATTTGAGCCGCCATCACACATATACGCTAGGCCAATGAGAAATTTGGAGTTGACGGTGGAATTATCTTTTTTGACTGCGTTGACCATCGGCTTTCTTGGTTCGGCCCATTGCATTGGAATGTGTGGTGGTATCGTTGGCGCCCTGAACAATGGAATGCCGCATACAAAACAACCGTCGCGGCTTGCCCAGTCAGCCCATCATTTAACCTACAACGCCGGACGCATTGTCAGTTATTGCACAGTCGGGGCCATTGCCGGTCTGGCTGGGGCGCAGTCTGCCAATCTTCCCTTTGATATGGTCGCTCCGGTGGGTAGGTTAATCGCCGGTTTGGTGATGATTTTGCTTGGCCTTTATCTCGCGGGCTGGAGTCACGTTGTCACCAAAATGGAATTCCTGGGGCAACACTTGTGGAAATATATCCAGCCATTTGGAAAGCGGTTTATGCCAGTGCATACACCATTTCATGCCTTTGGACTGGGACTGGTCTGGGGCTGGCTGCCTTGCGGGCTTGTTTATTCGGCCCTGGCTCTTTCAGCGCTTTCGGCTTCTCCATCAAGGGGCGCGCTGATGATGCTCGGTTTCGGTTTGGGAACATTGCCCATGCTCTTGGCCATGGGTGGTGCCTATGAGCATTTGCGCACTGTTGTTCAAAACCCGACGATGCGAAGGGTTGCGGGGGTGATTGTTATTCTGTTTGGAGTCTCTTCAGCCCTGTCGGCGTTGGGCGGTCATGGTCATAATCACAGCGCCAGTACTGGCGCTGAAACAGAAAGCCATGCTCATTAGGATCGTTCGTCACCAATTGTGAAATTTTTAAATCAATAAAATAAGCCGGGAGAAATATGATGGACGTTAAAGCCGCTGTTGCCTTTAAGGCGGGTCAACCCTTAAGCATTGAAACCGTTCAACTGGAAGGCCCCAAGGCGGGCGAGGTGCTGGTTGAAATCAAAGCCACCGGCATTTGCCATACCGATAGCTTCACCCTTTCTGGTGATGATCCTGAAGGCATTTTTCCGTCCATTCTTGGTCATGAAGGCGCAGGAGTTATCGTCGACATCGGTGCGGGTGTGACATCGGTTCAGAAGGGCGATCATGTCATTCCGCTGTACACACCGGAATGTCGCCAGTGCAAATTCTGCCTGTCGGGAAAGACCAACCTGTGTCAGGCGATCCGTGAAACTCAAGGTAGGGGCGTCATGCCCGACGGCACCAGTCGTTTCTCAATCGATGGCGAGCCGATCTTTCATTACATGGGAACTTCGACCTTCGCCAATTATTCGGTGATGCCGGAAATCTCGGTGGCGAAAATCCGCCCCGACGCGCCGTTCGACAAGGTTTGCTACATCGGTTGCGGTGTGACCACAGGCGTCGGCGCTGTCATCAACACAGCCAAGGTGACGGCGGGTGCCACGGTTGCTGTTTTTGGTCTCGGTGGTATTGGCCTGAACGTCATCCAGGGGGCGCGTATGGTCGGTGCCGACATTATCATCGGTGTCGATATCAATCCGGCCAAGGTCGCGCTGGCCAGGCAATTCGGCATGACCCATTTTCTTAATCCCAAAGAAGTCGATGATGTGGTATCGGCTATTGCCGACATAACCGACGGCGGTGTCGACTACAGCTTCGAGTGTATCGGCAATACCCACACGATGCGTCAGTCACTGGAATGCTGCCACAAGGGATGGGGCGAGAGCGTCATCATCGGTGTCGCAGGCGCCGGTCAGGAAATTTCCACCCGGCCATTCCAACTGGTCACCGGGCGGGTCTGGAAAGGCTCGGCCTTCGGCGGCGCCAGAGGCCGCACCGATGTGCCAAAAATCGTCGACTGGTACATGGACGGTAAGATCGACATCGACAGCCTGATCACCCACAAACTGAAACTTGAAGAGATCAACAAGGGCTTCGATTTGATGCACGAAGGCGCATCAATCCGGGCTGTTGTCGAGTTTTAATTGCGGTTATGAGTAGAAGGTGTTGGCTGGGGAACCTGGACTCGAACCAGGATTAACGGTGTCAGAGACCGTCGTCCTACCATTAGACGATTCCCCATCACTTGGATGGTGTGGCGCGCTTCATATCATAACAGGATGCGCTTGTGTAGCTGCATTTTTCTTGAAGGCCATTGCGGCACGGCTCAGGGCCTGTAGTATTATGATATGAGCGCTGAAATCCTCAACCAGTCGGACAACGTTTTTCAGATGTGGGCGACATTTGCCCTGATTATCGGGGCGCTGGCCCTGTACGTTTCGGAAAAGCTGTCCATCGAAGTCACCTCCATCGGCGTTATCTGCTTAATGATCGCCTTCTTTCAGGGATTTCCGGTGTCTTCCCCGGACGGGCTAAACACGCTCAGCGCCGAACGCCTGCTACGTGGATTTGCCAACCCGGCCCTGATTACCGTCCTTGCCCTGCTGGTTGTCGGTCAGGGCATGGTCAGGACAGGCGTGCTCGACAAGGTATCCCGGATGGTGCTCGACCTTGGGGCTGACAAAGAATGGTTATCGATGAGCATTGTTATGGCCGTGGTGCTGATCATCAGCGCCTTTCTGAACAACATTCCCGTGGTTGTTATTTTTATCCCGATCATGCAGGTGTTATCCGACAGGTTTAAGCGCTCCACCTCGAAAGTGATGATGGGATTAAGCTACGCTGCGGTGCTTGGCGGCATGACGACGCTGATTGGTTCGGGCACCAATCTTCTGGTTTCCAGCGCCCTTTTGGAAATGGGCGAGCAGGGCTTCGGTTTCTTTGATTTCTCCGTGCCGGGGATCGTGCTGGCGGTGGCCGGGCTGGCTTACATCCTGTTTATCCTGCCTTCCCAGTTGCCGGACAGAACCTCGCTCGCGCACCGCATCATGACCCGCTCGCCACGTCATTTCATGACCCAGATCTCCGTCGCGCCGGGTTCCCGGCTTATCGGCGCCATGGTGGTGGGCGGTGTGATCAATAAACTGGTTGATGTGCGGGTCCGGATGATCGTGCGCGGCGAAAAAGTTCTGACACCGCCCTTTCATGATGAGCTTATCGAGGAAGGCGATAGCGTCACCGTCGCGGCCTCCCGCCAGGCCTTATCAGACGCGCTGAACGACGATCCGGGATTTCTTCTGGCCGCCGCAAACGAGCCCGGCGGCGAAGATGCCATGCGCGAGGGCGAACGGGTGATGGCCGAAGTCATGGTCGCACCAGCCTCATCAATGATCGGGCTCAGACTACGACAAACCGGTTTTCAACTACGCACCCGCTGTTTTGTGCTGGGTATCCAGCGCCGCTCGCAAATGATCAGGTCGCGTCTCGCCGATACGGTGTTGGCGGCCGGCGATGTATTGCTGGTGCAGGGTGAACCTGGCGATATCGAGGCCCTGCGCGCTGATCGCAACGTCGTCCTGATGGAATGGTCGACCGAGGAAATGGCGGTCGCCCATCATGCCAAGCGGGCGGCAATGATTTTCTTCGGCATCGTTTTCTTTGCCGCTACGGGCCTGTTGCCGGTTGTTGCCGCCGCCCTGATGGGGGCGGTTATCATGGTCTTGTCGGGGGCCCTTAATTTGCAACAGGCCTCGCGCGCCCTGGATTCGAAAATCCTGACGATGATCCCGGCGGCCCTGGCGATGGGGGCGGCGATGCAGGAAACCGGCGGTGCGCATTTTTTGGCGCAAAGCCTGATGGCGACCCTGAACGGGGCCAGCCCGGCGGTCATCCTGTCGGTGTTCTTTGCCTTTACCGCGATCATGGCTAACATTATCAGCGCCAAGGCGACGGCGGTGCTGTTCACGCCGATTGCCATCGGGGTCGCCCGGGAAGCCGGAATTGATCCTCAAGTATTCGCCATAGCGGTGGTCTTTGCCGCCAACTGCGCCATCGCCACGCCGATCGGTTATCAGACTTCCATATTGGTGATGGGGCCGGGGCACTATCGATTCGGCGATTATTTCCGCGCCGGGGCACCCCTGATCGTCCTGTTATGGATCGTCTTCTCCCTGTTCGCGCCCTGGTATTTCGGGCTTTAGGGCTTTTTTGTCCGTCCTCTGTTGACGCGCCGCGGCATTGCTCCTATAAGCGCCGTGGGCCAACGTTCCCCAACGAACGTCAGCTCTTCTGTAAGGAAGGGAGATAAATTATGAATCCGCAACAGAAGCCGGACATGCGTCCGGCGAATCCCAATTTTTCAACTGGCCCTTGTGCCAAACGTCCCGGATGGTCCGTGGATGTCCTTCAGGATGCCTTAACCGGGCGTTCCCATCGTAGTGGTCCGTGCAAGGCGCGCCTCGCCGAGGTGCTCGAGCGGTCTCGCAGCATTCTTAAATTACCCGATGACTACCGCATTGGTATCGTCCCGGGCTCTGACACCGGGGCGCTGGAAATGTCCCTGTGGTCCCTGCTGGGGGCGCGCGGCGTCGACATGCTGGCCTGGGAAAGTTTCGGTGCGGACTGGGCAAATGATGTCACTGGACAATTGAAGCTTGAGGACGTTCGGGTTCTGAAAGCCCCATACGGGCAAATTTCCAACCTTGCCGAGGTGAACTTTCAGCGCGATGTTGTGTTCACCTGGAACGGCACCACCTCTGGTGTCTGTGTTCCGGATGGCGACTGGATAGACGCTGATCGGGCGGGACTGACCATCTGCGACGCGACATCCGGCGTCTTCGCTTACGACCTTCCCTGGGACAAACTGGATGTGACGACGTTTTCCTGGCAGAAGGTGATGGGCGGTGAGGGTGCCCATGGTATTTTGATTCTGAGCCCCCGCGCCGTTGAACGACTGGAAAGCTACACCCCGCCCTGGCCCCTGCCAAAAGTCTTTCGTCTGACCAAGGGCGGAAAGTTGATCGAAGGTATTTTCAAGGGTGCGACCATCAACACGCCCTCGATGATCGTTGTCGAGGATGCCATCGACTCCTTGAAATGGATCGAAGGTATCGGCGGCGTCGATGCCACTGTCAGCCGCTCACAGGCGAACGCTGCGGCGATTGACGGCTGGGTCCAGCGCACCCCATGGATTGATTATGTGGCCACCGATCAGGCGGTTCGATCACGGACGTCGGTATGTCTGATGATCGTCGCTGACTGGTTTCAGGGATTGGACGCGGACAAGCAGTCCGTCGTCGCCAAGGCCATGACCAAGCTTTTGGAAGACGAGGGTGCTGCCAATGACATCAACAGTTATCCCGCGGCTCCACCGGGTTTGCGCATCTGGGCCGGATCGACGGTCGAGACCACTGACCTTGAAAATTTAATGCCATGGATTGACTGGGCTTACGCAACCGTTAGATCAAACTTCACTTAAATGACATCATTCAAGTGAAGATAATTTGATCGATATTAATGAATCAGGGCAACCTATCTGCGTTCAGGGAACGCAGGTTGCTCTCTTGCCGATATGGAGTCTTGGGATATGCCTAAAGTTTTGATTTCCGATAAAATGAGCCCTCTTGCCGCCGAGATTTTTATCGCTCGCGGTGTTGAGGTTGATGTTAAGCCGGGCATGAGTCCGGAAGAACTGATTGCCTGCATTGGCGACTATGATGGCCTTGCCGTCCGTTCGGCGACCAAGGCGACGGCTGCGGTTCTGGCGGCGGCTACAAATCTGAAAGTGATCGGTCGTGCCGGTATTGGCGTCGATAACATTGATGTGGCTGCGGCAACCGCTGCAGGTGTCTGCGTCATGAACACGCCGTTCGGTAATTCCATCACCACGGCCGAGCACGCCATTGCCATGATCATGTCCCTATCCAGGCAAATTCCTCACGCCAATACCTCTACCCATGCCGGAAAGTGGGAAAAATCAAAATTCATGGGCGTCGAAATCATGGGCAAGGTTCTGGGTATTATCGGCTGTGGAAACATCGGCGCGGTTGTCGCCGACCGGGCCCAGGGACTGAAAATGCGGGTTATCGCTTTTGATCCGTACCTGTCGCCCGAACGGGCAGCTGAGCTTGGCGTCGAAAAGGTCGAACTGGATGACTTGTTTGCACGCGCCGACTTTATCTCTCTGCACACGCCGCTTACTGATACCACCCGCGACATCATCAACGCCGATGCCATCGCCAAAATGAAGCCCGGCGTGCGTATCATCAATTGCGCCCGTGGCGGATTGATTGTTGAAGAAGATCTGAAAGCCGGGCTGGAAAGCGGCAAGATCGCCGCCGCCGGGCTCGATGTTTTTGCCGAAGAACCGGCCAGGGAAAATCCCCTGTTCGGCATGGATAATGTCGTGGCGACGCCGCATCTGGGGGCTTCAACGACGGAGGCCCAGGAAAAGGTTGCCCTGCAGGTCGCCGAACAAATGGCCGATTATCTGGTATCCGGTGCTGTCACCAATGCCCTGAATATGCCTTCGGTGACAGCCGAAGAAGCGCCGCGCCTGAAACCATATATGCAGCTTGCCGAACAACTTGGCAGTTTTGCCGGTCAACTTACCGAAAGCGGCCTTGAAGGCGTTACGTTAGAGTATGAGGGGCACGTCGCCGAACTGAACATACGACCGCTGACTGCTATCGTTTTACAAGGGTTGCTGTCGCCCTTGATGGAATCGGTCAATATGGTCAACGCGCCGGTGATCGCCAAGGAACGCGACATCGACGTCACCGAGATCAAGCATGAACGGGCCAGTGCCTATCAGACATTGATCAAATTGACAGTGAAGACTGAAAACCAGAGTCGCTCGGTGGCAGGAACCCTGTTTGCCGGTGCCCATCCGCGGATTGTCGAGATCAAGGGAATCCCCATGGACGCCGAACTGGGGCCAAACATGCTGTTTATCACCAATAAGGACACGCCGGGCTTTATCGGATCACTGGGCACGACTTTGGGTGATGCCAAGATCAACATCGCGACCTTCCACTTGGGACGGGCCGAGGCTGGCGGGGACGCCATTGCACTGATCGAAATTGATGGCCCGCCCGCTGGTCAGGTGATGGATGATATCTGCAAGCTGGAACAGGTGGTCCAGGTCAAGGCCCTGACCTTCTAGGCCGATGGTTTTACGGCTGATTGTTTGAACTGTTCAACGTCCGCAGCACACCGACGGAGCTGTCGGGCAGATTTGGCAGTTCTTCAATGCATTCGGCAGAGGTATAGGAGGCAGCCTCCAGACACTTCTTCATGCTGTCCATGGCGATGACGTGACGATTAGGTGGCGAGCGACTGATCACCAGATAGGCGGGGCCGAAGTCTTTTCCCTTTAGCAGGGGGGCCGAGACATTTATAAACGGCCTTGCCGACCAATCGGTGGTTCGCATGACGCCGATGGAGCTATCGGGCAGACGCGGTTGTTTTGTGACGCACTTGGCTTTGCTGAATTCCGCCGCTCGCAGGCATTCTTCCATGCTGCTCATGGCAATAACGTGGCGATTGGGGGGTGAGCGCAATATTTCCAGAAAAACACTGCCGGTGTGTTCATCGGCGGACACTCCCGAAAATGCGACGAGCCCACAAGCGGCGCCTAAAAGCGCTGAAAATAAAAACTGTCTCATCAATCCTACCGGCCCATTTATGGCAAGCACCCAAACGTCAGGGCGGCATTCTGACATCTACGTATGAAGTTGTCACCAGACTTAAACAGATAACCCTAGTTATCTGGATTCATTAATAAATTTCATGTGCTTATTAACATTTTGGCAATGGTTGACAACGTAACGTCAGTCGTTAGTGCAATATGGATATTCCTGGGAAGTCCTGAAATGTTACGCGTTGTCGTGCTTATGCTGTTGTTTGTCGCCATTCCTGGCGTTACCTATTCGGATGAACTTTCGTCCGAAAACGCGCCCTTGCACGCCGGCATATCGGTCAACGAAGATACCATGTTCAAGAATTGGGGCGTCGGTGCCTTAAGCTGTGGAAACTTTGTAGAGGCGCGGGAATTTCCCGATTCTCCCATCGGTCCCTATGACGCCACCTTCCGTCAATGGTTGATGGGTTTTGCCACTGCTTTTAATATCAAGGATTCCTCGACCAGCGATTTGCTTGGCCGTACCAGCGTTGAACGGGCCATGAAATGGATTGAAAGCTACTGCCGGAAACATGAAGATGAAGAATTCTTCGCTGCCGTTTGGGAATTCACCAAAATGGCCTATCCTTACCGGGCAAAATCGACCCTCAACATGGTCAATAAGTAGCCGCTCTTCCTAAAAATTGATCGATTGCCGAAGCTATAGACATCACCTAGCATAACCGCTGTTTTTCTGGCGAGGATGCTGATAGATGGGTTATCCGGTAATTGAACGTCGCTTGCAGGGCGGCGGAATTGTGGTTCTTGACGGCGGCACCGGCACTGAACTTGAACGACGCGGGGTGACCATGGACCCGAAAGCCTGGTGCGGGCCAAGCTCACTTGAAAATTCCGCCCTGCTTCAAAGCATCCATGAAGATTATATAGCCGCCGGGGCGGATATCATCACGGTCAATACCTACGCTTCTTCCAGATTGATGCTCGAGCCTGCCGGTTTTGCGGGTCAGTTCAAAGAGATTAACTGCACAGCCATCACTGCGGCGCTGCGGGCACGCGAGGCAAGCGGGCAGAGCGATGTATTGATTGCCGGATCCCTGTCACATATGTGCCCCATCGCCGGCGGTACCTCAAAACCGGTTTTGAATAAGGTTCCGTCACAGGCGCAAATGGCCGATGCTTTTGCTGAACTTGCCACGCTCTTTGTCGATCAGGGTTGTGATCTGATCCTTTTGGAAATGATGTATTATCCCGAACGCATGGGCCTTGCATTCGAGGCGGCGAAGCAGACCGGGCTTCCTGTATGGGCCGGATTTTCTGTTAGGCGCGGCGATAAGGGGCAGGTTCTCAGTTATGCGCCTGACAGGGATATTCCCTTTGAGGATGTGGTTGAGGTGCTTAAGGGTTTTGATGTGGAGGCCGCGGGCGTCATGCATTCTCCATCAGATATCACCGCTGATGCTATCGAAATTGTGCGCGGTGTTTACAGCGGACCGCTGACGGCTTATCCGGATTCAGGCTATTTCGAAATGCCTCACTGGCAATTCAAGGATGTGATCACGCCAGACGCGTTGCTGCAGTTTGCCAGCAAGTGGGTTGAAAATGGTGTCCAGGTTATTGGTGGTTGTTGCGGGCTTTCGCCAGAGCACATTGCCGCCCTTCGCATACTTAAAGGACAACAGACTTGAAAATGACCAAACCTGTTGTTGGCCTGAACATCCCTGCTGAAGTCGGCATGGCGCTGGCCGATGTTTCGACCCCGGCTCTGATCATCGACCTTGATGCGTTCGAGAAGAACGTAAAAACAATGGGCATCTTCATTAAAGATAAGGGCATTCGTCACCGCGCTCATGCCAAGACACACAAATCAGCCGACATTGCCCTTTATCAAATGGAAAACGGCGGGGCATGTGGCATTTGTTGCCAGAAAGTTTCTGAAGCTGAGACCCTGGTTGCTGGTGGCGTCGGCGATGTCCTGGTGACCAATCAGGTGGTTGATCCAAAAAAGATCGACCGTCTTGCCCGCCTTGCAGGAAAGGCGCGGGTGCTGGTTTGCGTTGATGACCTGGGCAACGTTGATGATTTGTCCAATGCCGCAACCCGGTATGCTGTGAATATTGAATGCCTTGTCGAAATTGATTGTGGAGCCTCGCGCTGCGGTGTCCAGTGGGGGCAGCCTGCCCTCGAGATTGCAATAAAAATTGCAGCCAGTGATGGCCTGACGTTTTCCGGTATTCAGGCTTATCAGGGGGCGGCACAGCATGTCCGTGATTTTACGGATCGCAAGGCGCGGATCACAACTGCCGTTCAGCAGGTTGCCGATACGATCAAGATGCTAAAACAGGTAAACCTTGAATGCGATATTATTGGGGGGGCTGGAACCGGCTCTTATTATTTTGAAGGAACATCGGGTGTTTATAACGAGATCCAGTGCGGTTCCTACATTTTCATGGATGCGGACTATCAACGCATCAAGGATGAGGAGGGGAGTTTCATTTCGGAATTCGAGAACAGCCTGTTCATCTGGACCTCAATCATGTCCAGGGCAAAGCGCGACCAGGCGATTTGTGATGCGGGGTTGAAGGCGCAGAGTCTGGATTCAGGCCTGCCGGTTATTTTTGGTCGTGATGACATCGAATACATAAAATGTTCCGATGAACATGGGGTGATATCCGATCCGGCCAATGTTCTTGAACTCAATGAAAAACTGAAACTGATCCCCGGACACTGTGACCCGACCTGTAATGTTTATGACTGGTATGTGGGCGTACGCGGCGGTGTTGTCGAATGCCTGTGGCCGGTTACGGCGCGGGGTATGGCCTACTAAAAGAGAGAGGCATCAATCGGTCGGGGCAATCAGAGAGTTTACATCAACCTCAATTTCAGGATAACGACTGCGCAAGTCAGTCAGGGCTTCGGGGACAGTCATTCCTGCCGGAATTCTCAAGCGTTGAACCGTGATGCCCAGTTCTCTCATATCCATGGTTTCTATCACGGCGTAACCTGAACGAACGATGTCAGATGACATCGCTGCGCTGGGGTCAAAGACAATCACTTCGCTGGTTTCGTATCCGGACTGTGTCGTGGTGCCGCCCAGCGGTGCCGTCTCGTAATTGACGACCAGATATAAGAAACCAACAACGAACAGGCTTAACAGGGACCACAAAGGAACTTGAAAATGGTTGGTATTTCGCGGGCCGATAAAGGTAACGAGCAGAGACTGCATGAAGACGGGCAAGTGTGCGTGCAGCCAATTTGCTAACCAGCCAGTATTCTGTCTGCGTTCTATTCCATTACGACGCTCAGCGCTTCGCCTTTCACTGATGGCAAGAGCCACCTGTGAGGAGCGCCGGTCAGAAAACCGCCGTGTATCTTGGGTTCGGATTACGTTTTCCATAAAAAATCCTGCGTAAAACAAGAAGTATAATTATATTCGCCAAAAAACTCTTACCAAATCCTTACGGATGACATTATTTGCTAAATTCTGAAATGCGATCCGCCGTTGCAGGATCAAGGAAACCACGCACGGTGGCGTCCGTTTCAAGTTTCATTGCAGCCTCGACGTCAAGATCACAGGCCCGGTTAATGACCCGTTTCAAGTCCCTCACGGCCAGTTCTGGCAGGTCGGCAATACGCGCTGCGGTCGCCATTGTTTCCCTCATCAGGTCGGTCTCGGGTACGACCTTCCAGATCAGGCCCCAGCCCAATGCCTGGGCAGCATCGAAACGCTCACCCAGTAAAATCAGTTCCTTGGCTTTTTGTAAGCCGACCAGCTTGGGCAGGATCGTCGTCACCGCCCCGGTGACAAAAACACCAAGAGAAATTTCGGGGAAAAAACTGCGCGTCCCTTCGGCCATGATGGCAAAATCGCAATTGATCACCCATTCAAGGCCACCACCGACGGCCCACCCATGGATGGCACCCAGGACAATTTTATCGCCCAGGACGATTTCCCTTGTGATGTCCTGGATGGATTCGATGTAGGCGCGGGTTTCTTCTTCGGTACCAACCTGATCGTCAAATTCTTTCAAATCGTCACCGGCGCAAAAGGCCCGTCCGGCACCGCTGATGACCATGACCCTGGTTTCCGGGTCGGCATTTCCTTCCCGCAGGGCGATCAGGAAATCATTTAACAGTTCCGGATTGATGGCGTTCAGGCGGTCCGGCCTGTTCAGGATGATGCTGCGGATACCGTTATCGCATTTGGAAATTACCGTATAGGTCATGTTTTGTTAGTCCTTTATTGCCGGATAACCCGGCGGGTTTTGCCTTCCGTGCGTGGCAAGACGCCCGGCTCATGCAAGGTAACCCGGGCGGTGGCGCCAAGATCACGTTTGATGGCCTGGCTGATAATGTCGGCAAGGTCCGGGGTTGGCTCAACACCGCCCCCCACTTCGACTTCAAGGGGAAGCAGATCATAAGGGCCGGGGCCATCAAGAATGACCCGGTATTCGCCGCTCAGTTCCTGGAAGGTGTTGATTGTAGCGGCCAGACCGGTCGGAAAAATATTAAGGCCTCTTACGACAATCATGTCGTCACTGCGGCCAATGACCCGGAAACGGGGCGCGGTTCTGCCACAAGCGCAAGGCTCGCTGACGCCGGTCAGTGAAATGATGTCACCGGTTCTGAACCTGACCAGCGGTTGGCATTGCCGTTCCAGATGGCTGAGCACAAGCTCGCCATTGGCACCGTCTCGCCAGTCAACGGGTTCGGCCGTGTCTGGATCGATCAGTTCGGGATACAGAACATCAAGGGCGACAAAATGCAGGTCGTTATTGTGTTCGCACTGGGCGGCGAAATTACAATAGACGTCCGAAACTCCATAATTGGCGTTGCGCACCTCAAAACCCCAGGTGTCTTGCAGTCGTTTACGGTAGGCCGGATCATCCAGACCGGCCTCACCACCAAACAGACCAAGTCTCAGGCCCAGATCACGGGGGGTCAGGCCCGGAAAGGAGTCGGCGATGACCTGTTCAAGCACTTTTGGGTAAGATGGGGTACACGAAATCGCGGTGATTTTCAGTTCCTGTATGGTCCTGATTAGCAGCTCACTGCCACCGACCCCGAAAGGGATGACCATCGCCCCTGTTTCCTCAAGGGTGCAGTGATCGGTAAAACCGCCCATCCACATTTGATAATTCAGGCAATGGACGACCCGGTCAGCGGGCCCCAGTCCGGCAGCACTTTGTGCACGCCCGCCGATAATCGCCGTTTGCCGGGCGTCGTGGGCGCTCAAAGCCAGGTTCATCGCCTGTCCGCTGGTTCCCGATGTTCTGTGCAGGCGGTTGACCATGTGATCGGGTGTGGCCAGATAATCGCCAAACGGCGGATGCTCCTGCTGCGATGTCCTGAGCATGGCCTTGTCGCTTAAGGGCAGTTCGGGCAAAGCGTCCAACTGCTCAGGTGGCGTAAGCCCTTGCCATAACCTTTGATAGAATGACGATGACGTTTCCACATGGCGCAGCTGCTCTGACCAGCGTTTCTGCTGGAGCTCCCTAAGCTCCGCCAGAGCCATAAAATCAGCCGTCATCAATGTCTCTCCCGGATGCTCACAGTTGCGCTCATGGCCAGATTGCCTTCAGGGGTTTCCGCCCATAAAATCATACCGTCTTCCTCGTGGGCAAGGGCGATGGTAAAGGGGCTGGTGTCGAAAAGCGGAGCCACCGCCCGGTAGGAGAAACCAGTGAAAGTCCTTCCTTCCATGTTCCGCATTGCCAGGTCAAGAAGCAGCGTTGCTGTCAGCGGTCCGTGGAAAACCAATCCCGGATACCCTTCAACATCGCGGCAGTAATCGACGTCATAGTGAATGCGATGGCTGTTAAAGGTCAGCGCCGAATAACGAAACAGTAAAACCGGGTCAGGGGTTATGGTTTCGCGAATCTTGGCGTTGGTTGGCGCTGGCGTTGGCGGTGCAGGTTCTTTTGATGTTGGGTCTTCGCGGTAAACGATGTTGTGGTCATCGGTTATGCGCATCTCGTCACCGGCGAACAACTGGTGGCGCACAGTGACGAAGCACAGCTCGCCACTGCGGCCCGATTTGCGTTCGACCTTGTTGATGGTCGAGACCTTTTTGATGGTTTCGCCAATGTGTATGGGCTTTTGAAAATCGAAGCATCCACCCGCCCACATGCGCCGTGGCAGGGCGACCGGAGGCAGGAATTCCCCCAGTGCGGCGTGACCATCGCGGCCCAGGTCGCCACGGGGCTTGGCGCCAAGGAAATAGAGCCAGTGCCAGGCAGCGGGAAGGGGGTCGCCGTCTTTGGGGATATCAACTGTTCGCCCC
This sequence comes from Rhodospirillaceae bacterium, assembly GCA_014382375.1. Classification (GTDB taxonomy): domain Bacteria; phylum Pseudomonadota; class Alphaproteobacteria; order Rhodospirillales; family JABHCV01; genus JACNJU01. The sequence goes on along the minus strand of JACNJU010000029.1, from coordinate 10,022 downwards.
AAGGTGGCTGCCATCATCTGCACCGGTTTTAAGGAAATCACATCACTGTGGCTTTCACTGCGCCCGATCCATGTCTTCAGGATTTCGATGTCGAGGGTTGTCATGTCAGATCAAGTGACAACAGGGTCACTTCCTTGGTTCCGCCTTCGGTTTGTTGGGTGCCGACGGGGGCAAAGCCAAAGCGCTGATGGAAAGCCATTGAGTGTGGGTTCGGTGGCCGGGAATTGACTTCACACGTCAGGCGCGGCGTGTGCGCGCGGGCGGTTTCAATAATGTCCTTGTAAAGCAGACTGCCGAGCCCCTGGCCACGGGCACGCTCGTCAATAATGATGCGATCAATGTAAAAGAAGTCCTCAAAGGCCTCAGAGAACCAGCGGTAATTGTCGCTGCTGTAATCAAGTCCGGGTCTGAGGCCGATCAGGAAACCGTCAAGATCACCAATAATCTTGAAATAGGCGGCCTGTTCAAGAAATCTCTCCAAATCACCAATTCTTAGGGAATTGACGTGGGGTAGGGCCTGCTGATTGAGTTCAAGGATGTTGGCCAGGTCTTTGGGGAGGGCGTTTCTTATTGTCATGGTAATTGATGCCGAAAATGTCCTGATTAATATCAAAAAACGGTATTTTACCCGTGCATTTATAGACTTTTCCGCACTGCGAATAACACCATAGAATTTGTGGTTGCGTAGAGGGTGTTAAAGAGTGCTAAATACCAGCTATAATGCCCGAAAGTAACGGGCGCGTTTTAATACCCACTGGGAGAGTTTCGAATGGTTAAAGTCCTCCACATTGATGCTGGTAAATGTACCAGTTGTCATCAGTGCGAAATGGCATGTAGTTACCATCATGAGGGGGTTTTCAATCCATCTAAATCTCGCATTAAAATTTTCAATTTTAAGGATACGGGACGCAATGTGCCTTATGTCTGCACCCAATGTGCTGACGCCTGGTGCCTGCAGGCCTGTCCTGTTGACGCGATTTCGGTAAACGCCGCAACCGGCGCCAAAGAAGTATCGGCAACACTGTGCGTAGGCTGCAAGGTTTGCACCATCGCCTGTCCGTTCGGCACCATCAATTATAACTCCGAATCCACCAAAGTGGACAAATGCGACTTGTGCGGGGGTGATCCTGATTGCGTCAAGGTTTGCCCAACCCCGGCCCTGACGTTTATCGAGGCGGATCAGGCAGGCATGGACAAAATGCGCCACTGGGCTGAAAAAACCGACGCTGGAAATCAGGCGACGAGTTAACCAACAAGTAAAAATACTGGCTTCAATTAGGGAGGATTATAATGGCTTGGACAAACAATGTTTTAAGAGTGAATCTGACTGACGGCACGTGCAAAAGCGAACCGTTGAATACGGAGTGGGCCAAAAAATACCTTGGTTCGCGCGGCCTTGCGACCAAATATTACGTCGAAGAATGCGACCCCAAAGTTGACCCTCTGTCGGCTGACAATAAGCTGATTTTTGCTACCGGTCCGTTGACCGGTACTGCTGCCCCAACATCCGGTCGCTGGACCGTTGTCACCAAGGGACCGCTTACAGGGGCCATTGCGTGCTCCAATTCCGGCGGCTTTTTTGGTGCCGAATTGAAGAACGCCGGATGGGATATGGTTATCTTTGAAGGCAAATCGGCAGGTCCGGTTTATCTGGATATCAAAAACGATCAGGCTGAACTGAAAGACGCCTCAGCGATGTGGGGTAAATCGGTGTGGGACACCGAAGATATGCTCCGTGAAGCTTGCGGCGACAACGACATCCGTTGCGCCTCCATCGGTCAGGCTGGCGAATCTCAGGTTTTGTTTGCCGGCGTTATTAACGACAAGGATCGGGCCGCTGGCCGTTCCGGCGTTGGCGCGGTTATGGGATCGAAGAACCTTAAGGCGGTTTCCTGTCGCGGAACGACGGGCACCCAGGTTGGCGATCCGATGGCTTTCATGCAGGCCACCGGTGCGTGTAACCAGATTCTGGCCGACAACCCGGTGACGGGCGAAGGCTTGCCGACCTATGGCACCCAGGTTCTGATGAATGTGATTAACGAAACCGGTGCACTGCCGACTCACAATTCCAACGATGTGCAATTCGATGGCGCATCAAAAATTGGTGGTGAAGCCATGGCGGAGCCGCGTGAAAGCGATGGCAAGGCCAACCTGGTCTCCAACGCGGCGTGTTTTGGTTGCCCAATCTCGTGTCAGCGTCGCTCGCAAATGGACCCGAATCACTTCTCGGTCGCGGGCCAGCCGAAGTACCATGGCAACGAGGGTGGTCTCGAGTACGAAGCCGCATGGGCCTTGGGTGCGGCGACAGGCGTTCAGGATCTTGAAGCACTAACCTATTGCAACTACGTCTGCAACGAGTACGGCATGGACCCGATTTCTCTGGGTTCGACCGTCGCCGCGGCGATGGAACTGTATAAGATCGGCGCGATTACAGATGCCGATACCGGTGGTTTGGCCCTTGAGTTCGGCTCTGCCGAAGCGCTGTGCAAAATCTGCGATCAGACCGGTCTGGGTGAAGGCTTTGGCAAGGAGATCGGCCAGGGCTCGCGTCGTATGACCGAAAAATACGGTCATCCTGAACTTTCAATGACGGTTAAAAGCCAGGAGTTCCCGGCCTATGACCCGCGCGGTATCCAGGGTATGGGACTGACCTATGCGACGTCTAACCGTGGTGCTTGTCACTTGCGCAGCTACACGGTGGCGTCTGAAATTCTGGGTATCCCGGAAAAGACCGATCCACTGACGTCTGATGGCAAGGCCGGTTTGGTTATGGCGTTTCAGGATGCGACGGCCGCTTTTGATGCCGCCGGCATCTGCATCTTCACGTCATTCGCGTTGACCCTGGACGACGTTGCGCCGATGATCAATGCCGATCTGGATGGCGAGTGGTCGTCCGAAACGTTGGTGGAAATTGGCGAGCGAATCTGGAATCTGGAGCGCAAGTTCAATATGGAGGCGGGCTTCACCGCAGCCGACGACACCTTGCCCGCACGACTGCTAAAAGACGCGGCCAAGACTGGTCCGGCGAAAGGCAAGGTCAGCGAGTTGGGCAAGATGCTGCCCGAATACTACGAGCTTCGTGGCTGGACACCTGAAGGTGTTCCTTCAAACGAAACACTCAGCCGCCTCGAACTGTAGAGGCCGTTAAAAGAGTTCCCCACACCCCCTTGCTTAATAAGCTTTGGGGTGTGGGGTTTTCTATTCTTGGGGAGTACAAATGCAATACGTCATTGTTGGGGCCGGACCATCCGGCGTCACCGCAGCGGAAACCTTGCGCACGGCAGATCCTGATGCCACGGTGGTACTGGTTGACGGGGAAAAAGATCCGCCGTATGGGCGCATGGCGATCCCCTATTTTTTGATTGGCAAAGTGCCCGAAGAAGGGGTTTACCTGCGTAAAGCCGAAAATCATTTTGAAAATCTCGGTATCAAGTACATTCAGGCCCGGGCGACGGGCGTCAGCCTTGACAACAACACCCTGACCCTGGATTCAGGCGAAACCGTTGCCTTCGATAAAATGCTGGTGGCGACCGGTTCCCATCCGATCAAGCCGCCAATCGAGGGACTGGACCGTCCAAACATTCATCATTGCTGGACCCTGGAAGATGCCCGCAATATTGCGGCTATTGCCGGGGAAGGGGTTGATGTTGTCCTGATGGGGGCCGGTTTCATCGGCTGCATCATTATGGAGGCGCTGGCCCTGTCGGGGGCTAACCTCAGCGTCGTTGAGGCCGAGGATCGCATGGTTCCCAGGATGATGGACCAGAACGCCGGCAACATGATCAAGGACTGGTGTATCGCCAAGGGGGTCAACGTGTTGACGTCGGCAAGGGTCACGTCCGTTGACGAGGCGGATGGTAAACTTGCCGTCAATGTGGATAACGGCGACGTCATCAAAGCCGATTTGGTCGTGGTTGCAACCGGGGTTCGCCCCAATGCGGATTTTCTTGAGGGCAGCGGGGTTGAGATGGAGGCCGGTATCAAGGTCGACAATCATCTTAAATCCAGCCTCGATAATATTTACGCTGCGGGCGATGTCGCTCAGGGTCCTGATTTCTCCACCGGTGAGTGGTCCGTCCATGCGGTCCAGCCGACGGGCGTTGAACATGGCCGTGTCGCCGCCCTTAACATGGCCGGAAAACAAGTCGATTACCGCGGCAGCCTGAATATGAATGTGCTCGATACCCTGGGCCTTATTTCGTGTTCCTTCGGTCTTTGGCAGGGTGCGGAAGGCGGCGAGAGCGCCGTCAAACTAGATACCAGGAACTTTCGCTACACACTGCTTAATTTTGATGGCGATCAGTTGGTTGGTGCCTTGTTGATTGGCCGCACCGATGGCATCGGCGTTATTCGCGGGCTGATCCAGACCCGCGTCAATCTGGCCTCGTGGAAAGAACGCCTGATGGCCGATCCCAATCTTCTTGTCGAAGCCTATATCGATTGTACACGAGGCTAGTTCTGTGAAAATCACTCTCAAGCTCTACGCGGCACTGGGCAAACATCTTCCCGATCACGCGGTGCGCGGCGAGGTGGAAATCGACGTCGATTCAGGAGACACTCTTGAAAGAGTGCTTGTCGCCCACGACGTGCCGCTGGAACATTGCCATCTTGTCCTCGTCAATGGCCATTATGTGGCACCCAGCGAACGTGCCGGAAAGGTTCTCGAAGATGGCGACGCCCTTGCCGTGTGGCCGCCAGTGGCGGGGGGTTAAAAGATGGGCAGTGATGTTGTCATTGAAAAGGAAATGGGTATCTCCCACACCGAATTCTTTCGCAACATTCCCCGTGTCCTGGGAGAAGATTTCAGCAAGCAGACCGACCGGGTGATCCTGGAAGGTGATGACAAAAGCCTGGTAATTTCCATTTCAGAACAAGGCGAGCGCCGCATCGCCCTGTTTGTCCTGCCGGTCACCTGCGTCACCTTGACGTTCAAGGGGTACGGCGAGGCCGAAATCACAAAAACAATAAAAGCCTTCGACCGCGCCTTTCAGCGCGGCGGCGGCTAGGTCCCGAAAAAATAAAACCGCTGTGGGCGGACTGGCAGTCTCCCAGGTTATTACTTTGTTCCTGACGCCTGTGATCTATCTCTATTTTGAAAAGTTGCAACGTCTTGGTGGGGGCAACCCTGATAAGCTTGCCCCGGAATCGCTTGCGCCACAGTTAAATACTGAGAAATAGGACGTTCTACAGCAGAATATTCCCAGCGCAAAAAAATGATGTGAAAGCAGTAAAGTTGCGATCAATCCAATTTGCCAAATGTCTGTACGGGGTCAATTCCGGAGCCTCAATCCGCGTATGGGTTTTTGCCCTTTTTCGTATGCAGACGGATGGGAATGCCGGGCAGGTCGAAATCTTCGCGCAGGGCGTTGACCAGATAACGGTTGTATGATTCAGGAAGTCCCGTAGGTCTACTGGCGAAGACGACGAACGTGGGGGGCCGGGTTTTTGCCTGGGTCATGTAGCGTATTTTGATGCGCTTGCCGCTGGAAAGTGGTGGCGGGTGGTGGGCGAGAATGCCATCGAGCCAGCGGTTCAACGCCCCGGTAGAAATGCGTTTGTTCCAAAGCTCGTAAATATTCAGGACCGCAGGCAACAGGCGGTCAATGCCGCGCCCGGTTTTTGCCGACATGGTAATAATCGGGATGCCGCGGGCTTGCGGGAGCGAAGTCTGCAAGCGGTCGGTTAGTTTGGCCAGGGTTATTTTGCTGTCTTTCACCAGATCCCATTTGTTGACGGCAATGACCAGAACCCGACCTTCATCGACGACGCGGCGGGCGATGGTCAGGTCCTGTTTTTCCATCATGTCGGCGCTATCGAGGACCAGAACCACGACCTGGGCGAATTTAATGCTGCGAATGGAATCACCCGTCGACAGGCTTTCGACCTTTTCTGTGACACGGGCTTTTTTACGCAGACCCGCAGTATCGACCAGCCTGATTTCGCGGCCCTGGAAGTTCCAGTTGGTGGTAATCGAATCACGCGTGATACCAGCCTCGGGTCCGGTCAGCATCCGTTCCTCGCCAAGCAATTTGTTGACCAGTGTCGATTTGCCGACGTTGGGACGACCGACGATAGCAAGACTGATGGGGCGGGTGCCATCATCGCCATCTTCATCGACGTAATCATCGCCACCCTCAAAGTCGCTGTCATCACGCTCACCGGCGTAGGGTAACAGGGCGTCGTAAAGCTCGCTCAGGCCTTCACCGTGTTCGGCAGAAAATGCCAGTGGCTCACCCAGGCCCAACCCGTATGCTTCTGCAAGGCCCGGCATTCCGGCTTTTCCTTCACACTTGTTGGCGATCAGAATCAGCGGCACGCCCTGCTGGCGTATCCATTTGCCAAAATGACTATCGAGCGGCGTTACCCCGGCGCGGGCGTCGATCAGCATCAGGGCGACGTCGGCTTCCCCTAGGGCCATTGTTGTCTGATTGCGCATGCGGGCTTCCAGCGAGTCATCCATGGCGTCTTCGAGACCAGCGGTATCAATTACTGAAAATTTCAGGTCAGAAATTCCACCCTCGCCCTGCCGACGGTCACGGGTGACACCCGGCGTGTCATCGACAATAGCAAGCCGCTTTCCAACCAGACGGTTAAAAAGGGTCGATTTGCCGACATTGGGCCGACCGACGATGGCAACGGTGAAGCTCATGGTTCGCTCAGGGTTATTGATAAGCAACCAGGTCGGCGTTATCAGCAAGAAAGTAGACGCGACCCCCGGCAATGATCGGCGGTACAGAAATTCCCGAGGGCATGTCAATCTTTCCCATGATGCGCCCGTCATAGGGCGATACAGCGTAAACCTCGCCTGTGGAACTGGAGACAATCAACCGGTCACTGGCAAGCAGGGGGCCGTTCCAGACAATCGGGAAATCTCTGGTTTCGGGATCCTCGTATTGGGGAAGCGTCTGGACCCAGAAAATGGAACCGGTTTCACGCGAAATGGCAGCTATTTCAGCGTCATTGGTTAATAAAAAGATATAGTCTCCGGCAACCCAGGGGCTGGACAAGCCGCCGATTTCCTTATCCCAGATGCGTCTGCCACTGCGCAAATCGATAGAAACCATCAAGCCACCATGGGAAATGGCGAAGACACGGCCACGGTCGATGATGGGGCGGCCACGAATATGGGCAAGTGCCGAGACAACATCCGTGCGCCGGGTTGTGGTCAGGGACTGGGTCCACAACACGCGGCCATTTTCGACCTTCAGGGCAACCAGTTCACCAGAAGAAAACGGGGCAACGACGACGCCACTATCGACTGCCGGGCTTGCCCCGCCCAGCAAACTGGCGATTTCGGCAATTCCGGTATAGGTCCACAATTCTTCGCCAGTTGATCCGTTCAGGGCGTACATGCGGCTATCGACGGTAATAACGAAGACCCGCCCGGCACGCGCCGTAGGGGCCGTGTGCATGGGGCCGCCCACAGATTTGCGCCACAATATCTCGCCGTTTTCCGCGTTAAGTGAAATGACCTGAGCAAAACCGGTGGTAACGTAAATCTTGCCATCCTCATAGGCCAGCCCACCACTGATGTGGTTGTCATCTTCCTCGTCAGGGGTCAGGGACGTCCGCCATAGCTGTTTTCCTGATTGGGCATCAAAGGCGCTGACATTGGATCCACTGTCCATGGCGTAGACGCGACCGCCTGCAACGATGGGGGAACCGACCAGTCTGATGGCTTCATCGGCACCGTCACCCACATCGGTGGACCAGGCGAAAGCTATATTATCGCTGATCTCAATATGGTGCATAGCGTGGTTGGCATAACCACCAGCCTGGGGCCAATCGGCATTGGGCGAGGGGGCCGGGAGGAGGATTTCTTTTTCAGAAAATCCAGGGTCCGGACTCAGGGAGCGCTGATGTTTCAATACCGATATCCGTTCACCAGGAAGCGGTGTTTTAATTTCATCACCAAAGATTCCACCCGGGCCGGTCAGGGATTCGCAACCGCCAAGCACCAACAGACCAGCGACAATGGCTGTGTGGCCTATGGTTTTGAGGCTCATTTTGTTGGTTTTTGTAACAGCCATGTCTCAGTTTCCTCTATTTGGCTAAAGCTGCCAGCATTTCCCCGGCTCGCTGACGAATGCCCTGGGGTGCCGTGGCGTCTTCGGACAATGCCTTGAACAATTCCTGCGCCTTGGCTTTGTCACCGGATTGTTCGGCGACAACCGCCATCAATTCCCGGGCACTGTGCCGCCATGGGTTATCATCTGCCGATAATGGCGCAAGACGTGCAGTCAGTGCGGCGCTGTTTTCGCCACTGTTGAGGCGCGAAATGGTGCCAAGAAGAACGGCCAAATCACGATAGACTGATTGAAGGGAGCTGTCGCCAGCCAGTTTGTCGTACGCGGCAATGGCTCCGGGCCCATCTCCCTGATCGGCCATCAGGGCGGCGGCGCTAAATCCTGAAAGCATCTGATAGCCAGCCCCGGCTTCACTATTGATGATCTTCAATGCATCAAGGGCGGCCTCTCCATTGCCGTCCTGTGCAAGGCGAAGGGACGCTGCAAAGCGTTCCCCCTGTTGGCCCCGGCTGGAAATGTCATAGCTTTCCCAGGCTTTGTATGCGGCGACAGTGGCGATAATGACAACGGCACCAATTACAAATACCCTGCCGTAACGTTTCCACAACTTGGCGAACTGTTCCTGACGCAGTTCTTCGTCGATTTCGCGGAATATGCCTTCTTCAATGGGCTCGGCCACGGTTTTCTCCAAAATTCAGTTTGTCAGCTTGAACTGACCAAAATATCCGCCTGCCACAAGGAAGGCAAATACGCTTATTCGTTTTCGTTTATCCATTTAATCGAACATCCCATGGAAGGGATTTGCTCGGCTGGTCCGTGACCGGTTTCGATAACCTGCTTCATTGCTTCCAGCAGGTCACGCCGGGCGTCCGTTGGCCCCGGTTCTTTTCTTGAAGAATCGAGCCGCCCCCGGTACTGCAGCCCCATATCCTTATCAAAACCAAAGAAATCGGGTGTGCAAACGGCATCGTAAGCGCGGGCGGTTTGCTGGCTTGGGTCAATGACATAGGGGAAAGTGAAGTCATTTGTCTGGGCCACGGTCTTCATGTTTTCAAAAGAATCCTCCGGGTAATCGGTCGGGTCATTGGACATGATGGCGATGACGCCAACCCCACGACCCTGCAATTCCTTTGCGTCACGGACCAGACGATCAAGGATCGCCTTCACATAAGGGCAATGGTTACAGATGAACATAACCAGGACGCCATTTGGTCCCCTGACGTCCTTAAGGCTATAGGTGTTGCCGTCCACACCCTGGAGGGTGAAGTCCGGGGCTTTCCAGCCAAAATCACAAATTGGGGTTTCAAGGGACACCATGACGGTCTATTTCCTGGCAAATTTATCCAATTGGAGCCCTTGATTAGACAATATTGTTCGATCAATCAAGGAAAGCTCGTCGGTTACCTCGCCCTGCCGGTCGCGGAACCGGAGAGACATTTATAACATATTGTTTTAAAAGAATAAATTCACTTGTCATCGTTAACCCGGTTTTAACAGAAAAAGCGCACTATACGCTTGCACACTGGTATCAGGAGTTGTTCGGACGATGCGCGTACTTTTTGCGGTCTTCATTTTAATCTCGCTTGCGGCCTGCACTTCTTTGTTATCGCCGATCGGTGCCGTTGAAGGTGTCAGCGCGGTGGGTACGGGCAAGACGCTTAGCGACCATATTGTTTCCTATGCCAGCGGCAAGGACTGTTCGACTGTGCGTTCAAACAATGGCCGCACCTACTGTCTTGAAAACGAGCCCAACCCGCAAGCCAAGGTCTGGTGTTACCGGACGCTTGGCAAGCCCGTCTGTTATGACAGGCCTGACCCCTATGACGGTAATCAGCGCAAGATGGGCGAAAACGACCATAATCTGGATACCGCCCCATAAGGGTGATTCCCATCGACCCTGTCATGCTTTAAACTCTTCTTCCAATGGTTCGATTTATCCTCCTTTTTATCATGCTTTCGCCCAGATCGCCAAGTGTGGTAAATAGCGCCATCACG
>JACNJU010000132.1 GCA_014382375.1 Rhodospirillaceae bacterium | reverse complement strand
AATGCGGCTCAATATTGAACCGCTGGGCGTTAACCGGGTATTTATAGAGGTGCCCTTTAGTGAAGATAATTTGATCGACATTAAAGAATCGTGCAACTTACCTACGTTTGAATAAACGTAGGTTGCACCGGATAATGACCCTTATCGCAAGCTGGAATGTTAATTCCGTCAAGGCCCGTTTGGACCACCTGCAACGCTGGTTGAAAGAGGCCGCGCCTGACATCGTCCTGTTGCAGGAACTCAAATGCATTGATGAGGCGTTCCCGAGGATGGAAATCGAAGCCCTTGGCTATAATGTCGTGGTCGTCGGCCAGAAGACTTATAACGGCGTCGCCATCCTGTCGAAATTTCCCATCGATGTGGAACTGACCGCCCTGCCCGGCGACGAAGCTGACGAGCAGGCCCGCTACCTTGAAGTCTTCACCGGTTCGCTTCGGGTTGGCTGCATCTATCTTCCCAATGGCAATCCCGTCCCCGGTGAAAAATTTGATTACAAGCTGGCATGGATGGAGCGCCTGTACCTTCACGTTCAGGAGTTGCTTAAAGGCGAAGACGCCTTCGTCCTTGGCGGTGATTATAATGTCATTCCCGAACAAGGCGATGTCTACAATCCCGCCGCCTTTGAAAATGATGCCCTGTTCCAGCCTCAGTCACGGGCGATGTTAAGAAAAATCATCAACCTTGGCCTGACCGATGCCTTTCGGGCGACGACATCCGAAACCGGGCTCTATACCTGGTGGGGATATATGGCCGGCGGCTGGCAAAAGGATCACGGGGTCAGGATCGACCACCTGCTGCTCAGCCCACAGGCCGCAGACCGCCTGCAAGGCTGCGACATCGATCGCACTCCCCGGGGCTGGGAAAAGCCATCAGATCACACCCCGATCTGGTGCGAACTGGGGGATTGAGATGACTGAAACCAACGACGGCGGTTGCCAGTGCGGCCGGATACGCTACCGGGTTCGAGGTGCGCCAAATAACACAACCACCTGTCATTGCACCCAGTGCCGCATGGCGGCCGGTGCGGCTTTCGTCACCTGGAGTGAATTTCCGGCTGAAATGGTGACCTTCACAGGCGAGCGACCGCAGTTTTATCGTTCCTCGGACACCGCCGAGCGCGGCTTTTGCCCGTCGTGCGGAACAACCCTGACCTTTTGCTATCTGGACGGTGCGGATATTGATATCAGCACCGCTACCTTGGATAATCCGGGTGTTTTCCCACCCGAGGATCATTTATGGGTGGACAGTAAAGTTTCCTGGGTGAATATCAATGACGGTCTGCCCCAATATCCCCGGATGCGCGGCAGCGACTAGTTTATTGCAATAGTTGAAATTGTATCGATCAGGCTTTTTGCCGTGATCGGTTTTTCCAGATAACCCTCAATCGCGTCACTGGAAGAACGTTCCTGCAATGTCTCTACTGAATAGCCGGTCAGCAACACCACTTTTGTCGGCAGGTTCATGTCCTTGACCTTTTGGGCAAATTCAGCGCCGTTCATTTCTTCCATCACCCAGTCACAAAATACCAGGTCGGGCGGACGTTTGATTAATTTATCAAATGCTTTTTCAGGGCTTTGTTCAAGCTGCACACGGCGAATGCCAATGGCCTTGAGGATGGTTTCGACCAGCAGCAGGAAGTTCCTGTTATCATCGACAACCATCACCGAAAGATTGGCCAGATTGTTTACCCCGATACCCGTGATTTCATTTTCCATAAAGCGGATGGCCCCCGCTTTCTTACGGGCGGTTTTGTTTTTCAGGCAGGCATCCCGATATTCAAAATCGTGGCCGGAAATATGCTCAAGTAGCCAGTTGTTAAGGAAATCCCGGACTTCCGTCGCGTTGACGCTTCCAGGGTTCTCGCGAAAGTTCATATCAATATTCTGAACCTGCTTGGCAAGAGAGCGATGAATGATCTTGTGAAGGCCCAAGCCGCCGTAATTTGACAGCTCCATCAGTTTTTCTTCACGCGAGAAATGGTATTCTGTGTAGTCGAAAAGAGTCCCGAGCACGCTGGCCAGGGTCGCCGTTTCCTCACGCTTGTCTATGCAAGCGTTCACCTGATTGATCAAATCAACAAGAATTCGGTGATCGGTGTCAACAAACGGTACACCGACCTTGAACTCATTGGTCCAGGTAACAAAATCCATGAAGCGCCCCCACACTTTTTTCTCAGCCAATAACGCTCCCGCGCCAACTTATAGAATACAATGTTATGCTACACGCAGGTATTACAATAAGACCACAATGAGCTTTGCCAATAGACTTAATTTTTCTATGGGTATTATTCAACCAGAGTGTTAGGCAGCTCATCCTTCGACTTGGGAAACATCACGCACCGCGCCCCTGTCGGCTGATGTGGCGAGGGCGGCGTAGGCCCGCAAAGCCTGCGAGACGACCCGGTTACGGTTCGGTTTCCAGGCGTCCTTGCCCTTGGCTTCCATCGCTTCGCGTCGTTTTGCCAGATCATCATCGGAGATTTTCAGATTGACCGACCGCCCCGGAATATCAAACTCGATGACATCGCCGTTTTCGATCAAGCCAATGGCACCGCCTGCCGCCGCTTCCGGCGATACGTGGCCAACAGACAAGCCTGAGGTCGCACCGGAGAACCGGCCATCGGTGAGCAAGGCGCAGGCCTTGCCCATTCCCATGGATTTCAGGTAACTGGTCGGATAGAGCATTTCCTGCATACCCGGTCCGCCCCGGGGGCCTTCGTAGCGGATCACCACCACGTGACCTTCCTTGACCTCGCCGCCGAGAATTTTAGCGATCGCTTCATCCTGGCTATCGACGACGAATGCGGTGCCCGAAAATGTGTAGCAGCTTTCATCGACGCCGGCGGTTTTGACGACGCATCCGTCCACAGAGATGTTGCCGTAGAGCACGGCCAGGCCGCCTTCACTGCTATAAGGATTGGCGACATCACGGATGCAGCCCGCTTCCCGGTCCATATCCAAAGTATCGTATTTCTTGTTTTGACTGAACGCTTGCGTGGTGATCACGCCGCCCGGTCCGTCACGATAAAAATCCCTGACCTCTTCGGAATTGCTGCGGCCCACATCCCAGGCATCAATAACGTCACCAATCATGCCACCGTGAACGCTGGGCACGTCGCGGTGAATAAGCCCGGCCCGTTCCAGTTCGCCCATGATGGCGATAATGCCACCGGCGCGGTGAACATCTTCCATGTGGTAGTCCGGGTGGGACGGGGCGACCTTGCACAAATGTGGAACCTTGCGCGACAACCAGTCCATATCCTTCAGTGTGAAATCACATTCCGCTTCCTGGGCAATGGCCAACAAGTGCAGCACCGTGTTGGTTGACCCGCCCATGGCGATGTCCACGGTCATGGCGTTCTCGAATCCTTTTAGGGAGCCCATGGCGCGCGGCAGGACACTTTCGTCGTCATCTTCATAGTATCGTTTGGTGATATCGACGATCAGCGCCCCCGCCTTGTGGAACAGGGCTTCCCGGTCGGCATGGGTAGCCAGCAGCGAACCGTTGCCCGGTAAGGCCAGCCCCAGGGCTTCGGCCAGGCAATTCATGGAATTGGCCGTGAACATGCCAGAGCACGAACCGCAGGTCGGACAGCTGGAGCGCTCAAATTCCAGGGCTTCTTCGTCGGATACGTCAGGATTGGCACCCTTGATCATGGCATCGACCAGATTGATCGATTGATCCTTGCCGTCGATCTTGATTTTGCCGGCTTCCATGGGGCCGCCCGAGATCATCACCGTCGGGATATTCGTCCGCATGGACGCCATCAACATACCCGGTGTGATCTTGTCGCAGTTGGTAATGCAGACCATGGCGTCTGCGCAGTGGGCATTGACCATGTATTCCACAGAATCGGCAATAATCTCGCGCGAAGGCAGTGAATACAACATGCCGTCATGGCCCATGGCGATACCGTCATCGACGGCAATGGTGTTGAATTCCTTGGCAACGCCCCCTGCGGCCTCGATATCGCGAGCGACCATCTGGCCCAGGTCTTTCAGGTGAACATGGCCCGGCACGAACTGGGTGAACGAGTTGACAACGGCAATAATCGGCTTGCCAAAATCATCATCGGTCATGCCAGTGGCGCGCCAAAGTCCGCGAGCACCCGCCATGTTGCGGCCATGTGTGGAAGTACGTGAGCGAAGTACGGGCATGATCTTAAATCCTTTAAAAAAAGCGGCTGGCGTTTCCGGCACAATAGTGCCCACCGCCCGGTCTTCAAAGCTCTTTTAAGATGCCTTATCCTCAAGATTATTAAGGATATCCTCACGCGCCCGGTCATAATTTCGCTTCAGTTTGCTTTGCAGGGAGCGGGTTTCCTCTTTCAATTCTTTTTCCATGCGCTTGATCCGGCGGGTCAGGTCTTCGACCCGGTGCAAGGATTTTTCCCGTTGGCGTGCCTGATGGCGGCGGAAGTATTTCATCAACCGCCATTCGCCAACGATGGCCAAAAGAATAATGCCTGTGATACCAAAAATAATGGCGACGACCAGATACTGCGCCTTGTCATAGGCGAAAAGCACACCCCAAAAGCCGATGGTCGTAAGGGAAGCTGCGACAGTAAACAAAAGCCGCTTGGAGACAGCCTCATCGTCGTGTTGGGCATTTTCAGCCGCCATCAGGGCGTTGGCAATTTCAAAGCGGGCCATATCCATCCATTGTTTGAGCGACATGCCCTCGGCGACGGTGCGCCCTTCCCGGATAAACTGCTCAAGACGCTTGACGACAAAATCGGCGCGCTGTTCGGGTGACGGATGGGCGTTATTGTCGGGCGGCGGGTTGTTGTCTTCGTAGTCAGGCAGCTCTGGCCTTCCGCTTGTCTGCGGGGGCGCCAGCTCATTATCTTGTTCGACAACAGCCACGTTTAGTGTTCCTTTGAACTAATCATCCCAGCCAGGATATCACACAAGCCGTTTACTGTTTATTACCGATTAAAACCGCCCCGGGCCAGCTCATTTCGGTAAGCCTTCCAGGCTTTGCGGTAGGCAATTCTGGCGCGCGCCTTTTCGCTGAAGTGTGCGCTGATTTCATCGACCAGCAAACCAAAACCATGCAACGCAACATCAATGGAAAGCGGCACCACCGATACCGCAAGCTGGAAAACAATGACACCTGCCAGCAGTCCGAGGGTAATTCCCAAAGCCAGTGACTCAATTCGTATGATCAGCCCATACAAAGTCCATACCGCCAGCGGCACGGCGACACCTAAACCCAGAGACCAGTTTGCAGCCGGGGATAATCGTTTTGGAATGGCGATGTCGCCCATTTTAGTCGTCTCCAGGCCTTCGCTGGGCACATCGGCCTCCTCAAGACCAAAGTCCCGGAGTTGAGGCGGCGCAAGTTTTTGAGTTTCTGCATTCATGGAACACGATACTACAAGCCGCTGATGACATCCTGCAACATGCCGCGAACTTCGCCAGCAATATCGCCCAGATCGGGATTGTCTATGGCCTGCATGGAGGCCATGGGATCTACGGCGGAGACCTCTATAGAGCCATCGTCAAGCTGCTGAACGACAACGTTACACGGCAACATCGTGCCGATCTTGTTTTCCGCCTGTAAAGCCCTGTAGGCAAAGCCCGGGTTACATGATCCCAAAATGGTGTAGGGGTTGATTTCCTTATCGATTTTTTCTTTCATCGCCTTCTGCACGTCGATCGTCGTCAGCACGCCGAAACCCTTCTCTTTTAGGGCGGCGGTGACCGTTTCAATGGCATCATCAAAGGAAGACGAAAGAGTGGTGGTAAAATGGTAACTCATGGATCAATACCCTTTGGAACTATGAAAAAACTCAATACCAGATATTATGTAGTCCGAGTCTTGCCAAATGGAAGGCTCGAACCCAGATTAATTGCCCGGCCAACAGAAGCAATCAGAAGATATCATCATGAACCACAACGAGACATCCGTCAAAACCGCCCGCTACCGCATCGGTGAGCTTGTTCGCCACCGTATTTATCCATTCCGTGGCGCTATTTTTGATGTCGACCCGGTATTCGATAATGACGAGGAATGGTGGTTATCCATCCCCGCCGACGTGCGCCCGAAGAAAGACCAGCCGTTCTACCACCTGTTGGCAGAAAACGAGGAAGGCCCGTATATCGCCTATGTTTCGGAGCAAAATCTGTTGCCCGACGATTCTGGCGAGCCGGTATCCCACCCCAACGCTGATGAAGTCTTCGACGGCTTCACCGATGGCCACTATGTGGTTTCCAGAGGCCACGCCAACTAGTGGAAAACAAGCCTGTTCTTCACCTTGTGTGCGGGAAAATAGCCTCCGGAAAGTCCACTCTGGCGCAAAAACTGGCCGCGCAGCCGGGCACAATTCTTTTCAGCGAAGACCAATGGCTTTCCGGGCTTTACCCCGAAGAAATGAAATCGGTGCAGGACTATGTAAAGTATTCCGCGCGTCTGCGCCCGCTGATCGGGCAACACATCCAGTCTCTGCTTCAGCAAGGCCTCAGCGTGGTCATGGACTTCCCGGCCAATACGCTTGAGTTTCGCTTGTGGATGCGTGGCATTTTCGAGAATACCGGGATCGCCCACGAGCTGCATTTTCTTGATGTTCCCGATACGCTTTGCAAAGATCGCCTGCACAGGCGCAATAAAGACGGGCACCACGCGTTCGCGCCAAGCGAGGCAGACTTCGATCTTATCAGCAGCTATTTTGTCCCGCCGACGCCAAAAGAAGGCTTCAACATCATCGTTCACACGCAGGAGACATCATGACCCCCTATCCCACCCTTGCCGGTTTTAATCAATGGGCCACCGGGCATATTTATGACTGTGTCGCAGGCTTGCCCGATGATGCCTACCGACAGGACCGCAAGGCCTTTTTCGGTTCTATCCACGCAACGCTTAACCATCTGCTGCTGGTAGACCGCCTGTGGATGGGACGCATCATTGGAAAACCTGTAAATATTTCAGGACTGGACGACATTCTTTATACCGGTTTTCAGGAATTGAGAGATGCGCAAAGGGACGAAAACAAAGCCCTGATAGACCTGGTGGGCGGCTTTAGCGAGGATGACCTGCAGTCTCGAATCAGTTATCAAACATCCGAAGGCATCCCCGGCGAACGTGCGATCTGGTTGATTTTAACGACTCTGTTCAATCACCAAACCCACCACCGCGGCCAAATCCACACCATGCTGACGCAGGCAGGCATCACCCCGCCGCCCCTTGATATTATTTATTACGCCATGGATATCGGGATGGAATAACGGGTTATCTCACAAACACCAGCCCCTGATACGCCTGCCGAAATTCAATAACCTCCTTGCGGACAGCATCAACACTTTCACCATGCAACCAGACCCGCGCCATCAGGCGGGCTATTTCGACCATGGCCTCAGCGCCCATTCCCTGACGGGTGATTTCCTGGGTGCCGATACGAATGCTGTTGAGGTCGCCTTCTACCCCATCAATGGGCAAGCCAATGCCGCACAGCAGGATGTTGGCTTCGGCCAGCCGTTTTGATGCCGCCTGCCCGCCGCCAAGTGGGCCTGCGTGCAGGGCCAGGTGGTGGCTTTGCGTATGCCCCTGCCCGTCTACTCCGTGAACCGTGAAACCTTCGGCCTGCAGCGCTTTGGCCAAGCCCTGGGCGTTGGCAATGCAGGTACCTGCGTAGGCCTCTCCGTATTCCAGTAAATCAAGGACGCTGATCAGCAGCGCCGCCTTCTTGCCCAGCTCAAAGTTGGCGGGCATGCCGGGATAGGCAATGGCGTCGATGCGCCGGGCCAGTTCTTCATCGCCCCAGACAATTAGTCCCCATGGCGGCCTACCGAAGGCCTTGTATGT
>JACNJU010000016.1 GCA_014382375.1 Rhodospirillaceae bacterium | reverse complement strand
TGCAACTCGCGGCCGATGCTTCCCCCATCGCCGGAAACCTTGTCGCGCAAGACGGCGCGCATGGCGTCAATATGGGCCTGAACCAGCTCAACGGCAGTGTCATCCTGGCGGCAATTTTGACCCGTAGCGTTGTAGAGCATTTTTCCAAAAATCGAAATCAACGGATAGCCGAAGGTTCCGCCCTGGCCCCGCAATTCATGTGCCAGCAGGTTGATTTCCTCGAAATATTCCCGTCGCGACCCGGTTCCCTCAAGGGCTTCATCACACAGAAATGAAAGTTTTTTCAGATAATCCTGCGCCCACTGGGTAAAATCCAGGGCGTCGCGTTGCAATTGTTGCTCTGCTTCTTCCAGAAAATCGAGCGGCAATTCGCATGGTCCGCTCATGCCCAACCCGCCAGCCTTGTCCTTTAAGGAATTTGGCAGGCGGAAATACCAGACGTCGGTCTGGGTTTCCGGTTTGACCGCTTTTTCAGGGGAATAAACGATGACCACATCCTTTTCTTTGGTCATCCGCCTTTCCATGGCCGGTGGGGAACCTTCCTGACGTCTGCGGTCCGGGCCGAAATAGCTTTGGGTGGCGACGAACTGGCGGGGGAAATTGATCACTTCAAGGATACGACTGGATACACTTTGGGCCGAAAATGGCTTGGCGAGAAATTCCGTTACTCCCAAGTCCCGCGCGGCGTTAACATATTCATTATCGGCCGCACCCGAAAGCATGATGAACGGCATAAAACGGTTGGGAGATTCCCTGGCCGTTCTCAACCACCTGAGCAACAACAGCCCGTTAACCGGCGACATCACCAGATCGGAAATCACCAAATCAATAACATGACCCTTTGCCGACCCCTGGGGGGTGCAGAGTGTTTGAAAATAGTCGATAGCCTCGGCGCCATTCCCGGCGACCGTAATATTCTCGAAACTGAGGTGCCGCAACAGGTTATCGAGAACACCGCAGATATAGTGATTATCTTCGGCAAGGAACAAATTACAGCGTTCTAAACTGAAAGCCGACACTTCCCGCTCCCACAGTTATTTGTGTTCTGATAACTTTAGCACAAAGTTCATTGAACAAACCATTTACGCCCTTGCTATATTCCCCTTACGGCGATTATCTTGCGGCCAGCAAAATTTTAGGAGTCGAAAATGGCGGATGTTGGTGGTGTTGCTGCGGATCGGTTACGGTCCTTTATTGAAAGGATCGAACGCCTGGAAGAGGAAAAGGCGGCCCTTGCCGCGGATATCCGCGAAATATATTCCGAAGCCAAAGGCACCGGTTTTGATGTCAAGGTCATCCGCCAGGTCGTGCGTCTGCGCAAGATGGATCAGTCAGACCGCCGCGAACAGGAAGAGATTCTCGACCTCTACAAACGTGCCCTTGATATTGACTAGTCTTTCGGTACGCCGAAAACGGTATCGATGTAATCGGTCAGGATAGCGATACTTTCCTCGACCCCAAGGGTGCCCGTATCGATTTCAAGATCGGCGTTTTCCGGCTCCTCGTAAGGAGCTGAAACGCCTGTAAAGTCAGCGATTTCACCCGCATGCGCCTTCTTGTAGAGGCCCTTTGGATCGCGCGCCTCGCAGGCCGCCAGATCGGCCGACAGGTAGACCTCGTGAAATCCTTCATGAGCAGCGCTGCGAGCCAGCTTGCGATCGTCACGGTAAGGCGAGATAAAAGCTGAAATAACGATGCTTCCGGCTTCACCAAACAAGGCCGCCACCTCGCCGATGCGACGAATGTTCTCTGCCCGGTCTTCTGGCGAAAACCCCAGATCGCTGTTCAAACCATGGCGAACGTTGTCCCCGTCCAGCACGTAAACCTGATAGCCCCTGGCGAACAGGCGCTGTTCCAACTCGAATGCCAGGGTTGTCTTTCCCGAACCCGAAAGCCCGGTAAACCACAACACCCCGCCTTTGTGACCGTTGACCAGGGCACGCTCATCAGCGCTGACCCGGTGGGCGACGGCGGTAATATTCTGCGACTTGATGGTCATGATTTTGGCTCCGGTGAGTAAATTCTGTCAGGCCCTTTTATGGCCTTTTCCCTTGCCTATCAACCCGTAGTGGGGATTTACTTATTTGATAACGATCCGCCTTCGCGAAAATTTATATGAGGAGACGTACCATGACCGACACCAAACCGACCATTGCGGTTGTCCTTTCGGGTTGCGGCGTCTACGACGGCGCTGAAATCCACGAGTCAACCCTGACCTTGCTGGCCCTGGACCGCCAGGGCGCTGCCTACCAATGCTTTGCCCCTGACGTTGAACAGGCCCACGTTATCAATCACTTAAGTGGCGAGGTCAGCGATGAAAGCCGCAACGTTCTGGTTGAATCTGCACGTATTGCCCGTGGCGCCATCAAGGATATGAAGGAATTTGACGCAGCCGATTTCGACGCCATCATTTTTCCCGGCGGCTTCGGCGCTGCCAAGAACCTGTGCTCATTCGCCTTCGACGGGGCCGAATGCACGGTTAACGACGACGTCCGGGCGGCCGTCAAGGCGGTTCATGGTGCTGGCAAACCGATTGGCGCGTTGTGCATCGCTCCGGCCATGATTGCGCGCGTGCTCGAAGGGGCAGTGGTCACAATCGGCCAGGATCCTGATACTGCTGCGGCCATCCAGACCATGGGCGGCGATCACAAAACGACAACCCACGGCGAAATCGTCATCGACGAGGCGCTGCGTCTCGTCACCTCGCCCTGTTACATGCTCGATGCAACCATCAGCCAGATCGCCGACGGCGCCGACAATACTGTCCGAACCGTTCTCGATATGGTCAAACAGGACAGGAAGGCAGCCTAGACGACGGTCGACAATTCCTGCGAAAGCGGACGCCTGCGCCAAGGACAAATTCCTGCTCACCGCAACGCTACAGAACCTGAAGCGACTGTCCAGACTCGCCTCAATACCGCCGCCACAGCCTCAGCCAAAACCGAACCCTGAATGCTTATGGTGTTTGTGTCGCGAATGCGATGCGTTTGATGCCGCTTAACTTTGCCATGGACAGCACTTCGGCGATCCGTTGATAAGGAACTGCACCGTCACCACCGAGTTTAAGAACCCTTTCAGGATTGTCCTGATGCAGAGTTCTTAATTGATCCGAAATCGAGGCGTCCTGAATAACGTTGCCGTCAAGCATCAACGAGCCGTCGGCCATCACCTCCAGGGTCGTGACTTCCGGTTCCATAAATTGTTCCGCCTGCGCTTTTGGCAAATCAACGCGCAACGCCTGCGCCATCAGCGGAGCGGCGACAATGAAAATCACCAGCAGGACAAGCATGACATCCACCAAAGGCGTGACATTAATCTCGCTCATTGGCTGATCCGGATCGCCACTCGAAATACCCCCGGCCATATCAAGCCTCGCTTTTCTGGGTGGATGCAGGCTGGCTGAGAATGCGTATCGTATTGCCTTCGGCTGTGCCAAACAGACGGCGCAACTTTCTGAGCAGCAAATTGTACCCAACCACCGCCGGAATGGCGGTGAACAGTCCTGCTGCGGTCGCGACCAGGGCTTCGGCAACAGGACCCGCGACCAGGTCCATGCTCAGGGCGTCGGCCCCGTTTAACCCCTGCAGAGCGTGCATGATGCCCCACACTGTTCCGAACAACCCAATAAAGGGCGCGGTATTGCCAATGGTGGCGAGCAGCGTCAACCCACCTTCATAGAACAACCGGCTTTCACGCAACAGGGCACCCGCCATGTTCTCACGTTCAGATTTCTCAATACCGTGAAGACCCGTCATGACATGGGCCGAAGGCAGGCCTGCAACAGGCTGCCCCCGCCCCAGGAACACCTTCTCCCCCTTGTGAGCGGCGCTTAATTGCCAGGCTTTGTAAATCGTGATCGTCCAGCTGATGACAGATAACGTAATCAGTACGATAAAGACCCCGCGGACAATCCAGTCGGCGTCACTCCACCAGGACATCCATTCCGTGTTTGCTATTTCCATATGGCCCTCCTTTAAGGGATTAGCTTCATTGCCTGCTCAGCCAGACGTCAGGCGAAAATCAAACGGCACCAGAACGGTTCCTTCGACCGCCATTCCACTTCGTTTTGCCGGCGCAAAGCGCCAGCGTAGAACAGCCGCCTTCGCCGCACGGTCCAGAAGCGTAAAACCTGACCCCGTCTCAACTTTCACGCTTTTGACCTTGCCGTCACGGCGCACCATTACCCGCAATACGACCCGGCCCTCCATCCCGCGTTTGCGCGCTTTTGTCGGATAAACCGGCTTCGGATTTTTCAGGTATGCGGCGTGCCGGGACGGCGGCACATAGGCCGTTGTCGCAGCCAGGTTTTGCGTCCCCTTAAAGATCGGCTTGTTGATAGCCAGGGGCGGGGCTTTCTTCTCAAGTTTTGGTTTTGGCTTTACTTTTTCTTTCGCCACGGTGACGGGTTTAGGTTCGGGCTTTGGCTTTGGCTTCGGTTTTATCTTCAATTTGGCAACTGGAATCATTATCGGTTTTGGTTCCGACTTCGGTTTGCTTTCCACCACAGGCTCGGTATTTTCCGGCTCAGGTTCTGGTTCTGGTTCAAGTTCAGCTTCAGGCTCAAGCTCTGGCTCTGCCTTTGGTTCTGCGGCAGCCATTGATGCCGGCAGTTCTACGATCTCGAAACCACTTAACGGTCTTGGTGGCTTTTCATCGCCCTGGGCAAAATGCATCACCCCCCAGACCAATGCGGCATGGGCGCTGGAAGCAAGCGCCAGGGCGACGCTCCAAGCCGAAAGTGTCTTCCAAATGGATAAGTGCAAACCGCGCATGGTCTTCGTTGTTAATAAGGACCGCACCCCTGCTCGGGAGTGCGGTCCCATCGACTTAGAAGTTACCTGTCAAACGCAAATAGAAGGAACGACCAGGTTCATTGACCTGGGTTTCCGTTGCGTCGAACGAACTGCTTGTGTTGAGGTGGTTAGCGTATTTTTTATCTAACAGGTTGGAGACGCCGAAGCCGAGCTCGAAATTATCGTAAATCGAGCGCGAAGCATAGAGGTCGGCAGTTACGTAACCACCGGTTTTGCCGGTATCCCGACCGCTACCCGTCGACGAGTCATCATCAACACGCCCCTGCCTGGCCACCGCATTAGCGCGTGCACCAATCAGCCAATCCTGCACCGGGTAAGAAGCATCCATGGTCATCTTCAGCGGCGGAATTTGTGCCAACGGAGCGTTGATGTCCTTATTTTCGCCGCGGGTGTAGGTCAAAGACCCCGCCAAGGACACCTTGTTCTCAAAGGTGCGGTTCATGGCCAGGCCGAAGCCCATTAGATTGGCATCGATATTCCGATACACCACGGTTGTGTCATTCAGCAGAATACCGGATTGTCCACGCGCCGCATCCCTGAAGATGAAATCGTTGACGCGGTCGTAATAGGCAGAGGCCGAAACCGCATATCCGGAAAGTTTGGTCGAAATGCCTACATCCGCCTGGTAATGCTGTTCGGGATCCAGGCGGGGATTGCCGGCCCGGCGCATACTATTCATCGCGTGATCGGCGGCGATGGCGCGCTCGGTCGTGTTGGCCGTACGGACGGAACGGCTCAACGTTGCGTAGGCGCTTGTATCCATGTCTATTTTCTGCTCAAAACGCATCAGACCACTGACATTATGTTCCATCACGTTTTCGAATCCGTAGCCGTAGTACAAGGTGTAGAGGTCGTTGGCGGAACGGTTGATAGCGCCGGACACTGAGGCTGTTTTATTGGTCTTGCCCGCCGACACATAGACGTTGTCGTAACGTAGCCCTACCTTGACGGAGCGATCTTCATCCAGATCGAACGTCCCTTCGCCGAATACGCCGACTTCCTGTTGCGTCACGTCCGGCCACATATAGGCCTGCAGGGTTGTTACGTTGGTGGCGTTGGTGCCGCGATAACGTATTGCCTCTCTGGCCAGGTTTTTGAAGTCGGCACCGAGAACCACCGGTACTTCTTTGACCACAAGATCGCCCTGAATCTTCAGGCCAAGGGTGTCTGAATCACTCGGGGTCTCCATATAGGAAGACGGGTTGCGCAGCGTATAGCTGTCCATCAGATGGTCGACGCGGGAGTTATAGGCATTGACGCTGATCTTCTTCAACACGTCGCCTTCAAATTTCTTTTTGAATTTAAGGCGATAGACATCGGTGACGCCATAGGGCGAGTCCATCATGGCCCCAGCGAACAGGACGTCATCGACACGGTCACGCTCGACGCCCAGGGAAAGTTCCGCACTGTCGTTCGGTGTCCAGCCTATTTCCATTCCGGCTGACCACTGTTTGAATGCGCTGCGGACATCCTTGCCCGCACCGTCGTTGTAGTTCTCTTCCTTCGATTTGGTTCCGTTCGCCCTGGCGTAGCCCTGTTCCAGCCTGTATGACGCATTGACGCTGGAGTTATAAGCGGAATCGTTGCTCTGCCCCCCGGCTGTGAAATTAAGTCGCCAGGGTTTTTCCGGGTCTAGCGGGGGTGTGTTGCGCTCCATGATTATCGAGCCGCCGGTTCCGCCGGAGCCATGGGTGACACTCTGGTAGCCTCTCTCAATGGTAATCGTGTCGAAGCTGTCAAGTGCCGTCAGGGCTGCTGGCGGGTCCATGCGGCTGGGGCAGCCGCCATACATAAACGCGCCGTCACTGATGATGTTGAGTTGGTCCTGCTGCTGGCCGCGGATCATCGGGTCCAGGCCATGACCACCCATGCGAACGGAATCGATGCCGGGCAGACTTCTCAGAAACTCACCGACATCCGAGGCCGGCGATATATCCGTCCTGTCCAGTTCGGTTTTACTGATGAAGGGCAGGCTCTGGCCCTCGACGACAATACCTTCGAGAATTTTTGTCTCCTGAGCCTGAGCGGTCAGGGCGAAAGCGGTGGAGGAAAGCAAAACAGCAAGGAAAACCCCGCCTGATTTACCAGGGGTACAATTCTTCATAATCATTTTATCTGCACGCCCACTACAGGCGCATCCTCTTTTAACGTTCATTGATTTTTTGGGAGCGGACGAAACAGGCCTCTGCCCCTCTACATCGAAGGGGCAGTGGGCGGTTCACCCAAAACTAGGAATCAAACGTCGAGAGGCGGCGCGCGAGAGGGAGAGGAAGAGCCGCGCCAGATGGTGGCGTCGCGAGAAGGCTCGTCGCGACCATAAGACACATCATCCGTAATCTCTTTGCGAATGACTGCGGCGATGGCGTCCGGTTGCAACAACACCGGCGCGAAGGAAATGGTACAGAAGGGACACCGTGGGCCGATATCCTGCTGCGGCAGAGGTGCATCGTTTCCGTTGATAGGAATCTGCTTGATGCCGTTGGCGGTACAGATAAGTTGATATTCGATGTCTTGGGGAGAGTCGAACGCCAGCGCCTGCCCAAACGGCATCAGCACCTGCATCAGCAGGGCGAACATCGCCAACCAAGACGCCACCTGGCGCTTCGGACGAGCGACGCGCTTCAGGCGCATAACCTTCAACAAATTGAACACGGGTTGGTGTTCCCCCAAATGCCTACCGTAATCTTAGAAAAATTTGGGACACAGGTCTTGTTTCTCTCTAAGCGGCGCAACTGTATTCAGAATTATTAAAGATAACAAGCCACCCATATGGGGAGCCTCTCATTGATCACGGTCAATTTTACCGGAATAACAAAGATAAATTCTGCTTTGGGTTAAAAGCAGACTGAAGCTCTCTCAATTTACTGAGTCCGCTAACTGTCTGAAAGCACATACTTGCTTTGCTTCGTGACGTGAGTTGGCACCCTACAGCTTGCCCAGGCTGGCGACAAAGCGGGTGTAGATTTCCGTTAGCGGCTTGTTCATGGCAATGACCGCGTCACCGCCATGTTGGCGGCGCAGGTGATCCTGAACTTTTTAGGGTTCATTTTTCATGAGCGGGGTTCGGCGTAATATTTACGATTAAAGGCAAAGCCTGGGAGCGACACTATCCGCTTCCTAGTGGGTAGCAGACGCTTAGATGCACTTTCTACCATGTCTGCTTTTCGCC
>JACNJU010000131.1 GCA_014382375.1 Rhodospirillaceae bacterium | reverse complement strand
CCGGCCTTGAGGTAGCAGGCGAGATTATCGAGACCGGCGAACGGGTTATGGCGGTGCTTGACTGGGGTGGTTTTGCCGAACATGCCGTTGCCAATAAAAATGATGTCATGGCCATTCCTGATACAATGTCTTTCGCCGCAGCCGCAGCCATTCCCATCGCTTATGGAACCGCACACATGGCCCTTGTCGACAAGGCTCGGCTCAAGAAAGGGGAGGCGCTGATCGTTCACGGTGCATCCGGCGGTGTTGGGTTGGCCGCGATTGATGTTGGCAAGGCCATCGGGGCGACCGTCATTGCCGTATCCTCCGGCGCTGAAAAAATTGCCGCCGTTATCAAGCAAGGCGCCGATCATGTCATTGATTACAAGGATGGTGAGGTTAAAGACCAGATCAAGGCCTTGTTGCCAGGTGGCGGGGATGTTTATTTCGATCCCGTCGGTGGCTCGTCATTTGATGCTTCCCTGCGTTCGGCAGCACCCGGCGCGCGCATTCTGGTGGTTGGTTTTGCCGGCGGTAGCGTGCCACAAATTCCCGGTAATATTTTGATGGTCAAGAATGTCACGGCCATTGGCTTTTATTGGGGCGCGCACCGCAAATTCGACCCGGACAGTGTGATCCGGTCATTCAAGGAAATCCTCGACTGGATAGAGCAAGGACGCCTCAATCCGCTTGCGGTGATGACTTTCAATCTGGACGCTGCCAGTGAAGCCATGAATACTATGAAATCACGCCGCTCCATCGGCAAAATAGTTTTACAGGATACAGACCAATGACAGGAAAACTCTCGGCCGATTTAAGCGGTCGCACCGCATTGGTGACCGGCGCTTCGGGTGGCCTTGGGCGGCATTTTGCCATTCTTCTTGCTGATGCTGGAGCACGGGTCGTCGCCGCGGCGCGCAATACGGAAAAACTGGCCGAAACAGTTGACATGATCACCTCCAGTGGCGGCGAAGCCCTGGCCGTGGAGCTGGATGTTAAAGATGAGGCCAGTATTGCCGCTGCTATCCAGGCCAGTGGTGCCATTGATATTCTGGTTAATAACGCCGGTATCGCTTTATCAAAACGGGTTCTGGATTGGCAAGGCCCGGATTGGGATGACGTTATGGATACGAATCTGCGGGGTGCCTGGATGGTCGCCACTGCCGTGGCCCGACAAATGAGCGAGCGTGATGCTTCCGGTAGCATTATCAATATTGCTTCCATTTTGGCTGAGCGGGTCGGCAGCGGGGTCATGCCTTACGCGGTATCGAAAGCCGGCCTTGTTCAAATGACCAAAGCCATGGCCCTTGAACTCGCCGGTAAGGGGATCAGGGTCAATGCACTGGCCCCGGGATATATCAAGACCGACATCAACAGGGATTTTTTGCAAAGCGAGGGCGGGCTTCGCTTGCTGAAACGAATACCCCAGGGCCGTTTCGGCGAACCTGATGATCTGGACGGGGCTTTGCTGCTGCTGGCCAGCGATGGTTCGAAATTTATCAACGGGGCGGTCATCGCAGTCGATGGCGGCCATCTCGTCAGTTCTCTTTAAAGGAAACACAGATCATGGATTTTAACCTGTCACCCGAAATCGAGGACTATCGCATCCGCATTCGCGATTTTGTTGCCACCCACATTATACCACTGGAAAGTGATCCGGAAAATTTCGACGAACACGAAATGCTGCTTGAGGGTCCGGTCAGGGTGCTTCGTGACAAAGCCCGCGCACAGGGACTGTGGTGTTTGCAAATGCCGAAAGCCCGGGGTGGTCAGGAATTGGGTCTTGTTGGCATGGCGGCTTGTTATGAGGAAATGTCTCGCTCACCATTTGGCCCGCTGGCGTTTAATTCAATGGCCCCGGATGATGGCACCATGATGGTGCTGGAAAAGGTATTGCCCAACGAGGATATGAAACAAAAATGGCTGCAGCCGCTTGTCGACGGAGAAGCCCGTTCGGCCTTCGCCATGACTGAACCCCATCCGGGCGGTGGTTCTGATCCTTCAATGATGCTGACAACCGCCGATAAGAAGGGCGACAAGTGGGTTATCCATGGTCGCAAGCATTTCATTACCGGTGCCGAAGGGGCCAAACATCTGATCGTTATCGCCAAAACCTCTGACGACCCACGCAAGGGTCTGACGGCGTTCCTTCATCACGCCGATGATCCGGGCTGGCATATCGAACGCCGCATTCCGATCATGGGCCCTGAAGAGCACGGCGGGCATTGTGAAGTCGTTTATGAGGGGCTTGAAATCCCTGATGAACAGCGCCTGCTGGAAGTCGGCGATGGCCTGAAGGTTACACAAATCCGTCTTGGCCCGGCGCGCCTGACCCACTGTATGCGCTGGTTGGGACAGGCCAAGAGAGCCCTGGAAATTGCCGCTGCATATACCGCCAAGCGCGAAAGTTTCGGCATCAAACTGGATGAACATGAAGGTGTTCAGTGGATGATGGGCGAGGCGGCCATGGATATTCAAATCGGCCGAATGCTGACCATGCACGCAGCCTGGATGATCGATCAGGGCGACTTTGCCAAAAAAGAAATCTCCATGGCTAAGGTGCAGGTCGCCGACACCCTGCACAAAGCCATTGATACGGCGATTCAGCTTTGTGGTGCCCATGGTTATTCCAAGGACACTCTACTTGAATGGATGTACCGCTACGCCCGACAGGCGCGACTTGTGGACGGGGCTTCGGAAATTCACAAGATGGTGTTATCGCGTCAACACAAGGCTGAAGGCATCGACTTCTGGTCTTGGGGAGTCTGAACCTCGTGAACCCCGATGAGATTCAATCCAGGCTTGAACCCTGGCTGATCCAGGTTTCAGGCGCGGATAGCGTTAGCATGTGCGACATGGAAAAACTTTCCGGCGGTGCTATTCAGGAAAACTGGGCTGTGTCCGTGGCGTTTTCCTCTGG
The DNA here is from genome assembly GCA_014382375.1 of Rhodospirillaceae bacterium. Classification (GTDB taxonomy): domain Bacteria; phylum Pseudomonadota; class Alphaproteobacteria; order Rhodospirillales; family JABHCV01; genus JACNJU01. The sequence goes on along the minus strand of JACNJU010000131.1, from coordinate 5,144 downwards.
GCCTCTCGCGGGGATGCAGGAACTGGTGCTCAGGACTGATGCGCCTTCCATTGTTTCGGCCAGCCTCAACAGGTCGCAGGAATTTTCTCTTTTGAAAACAGCTTTTGAAGCCGGGGTCTGCGTTCCCGAACCGTTGTGGGTGTGTGACAAGCCCGATGTGTTGGGACGCCCGTTTTTTATGATGCGCCGGGTTGGTGGCCAAGCGGCGGGTCACAAACTGGTCAGGGATCAGTCCCTTGGTCCGGGCCTTCTTAAACAACTGGGGCAGCAACTGGCAACAATCCACTGCATCACCCCGCCTTGTCAGACACTGTCATTTCTTGAGGTTCCCGAAACAACCCCGGCGCTTCGTGATATCGCACAATATCTCGATTGGCTGGATGAATTCCCGACGCCACATCCTGTTCTTGAATGGGGGTTGCACTGGTTGCAACGCAACGCTCCCGCAAACACAGAGATCGTTCTCAATCACCGGGATTTTCGAACCGGAAATTATATGGTCGATGATGGAGACTTAAGCGGCATTCTTGACTGGGAATTTGCCGCCTGGGGTGATCCCATGGCCGATATCGGATGGTTCTGCGCCAAGTGCTGGCGCTTTGGGGCGATAACCAGGGAAGCAGGGGGGATTGGTGAGCGCGCCGACTTCTATAGCGCTTATGAAGCGACAAGCGGCAGAACCATTGATGAGGGCGTGGTCAACTACTGGGAAGTCATGGCCCACGTACGCTGGGCTATCATCGCAGTTCAACAAGGCAACCGTTTTTTCATAGACGGCGAGGAAAACCTGGAAGCGGCGTTGACCGCCCATGTTGTGCCTGAACTGGAACTGGAAATCATGCGGATGACGGGGGAAGGATCATGAAGGACAGCAGTAAACTTTTTGAACTTGCCCGGCGGACTCAGCAGGGCGAAGGGCCCCACGATAAATACACCACATTGATGATTGCGAACGCCATGGCCATCGTCGCCCGTCACATTGAACTGGATGAAAATGATGATGCAGAGGCATCGAACAGGCTTTGTCAGGAAATTCGCGCTGGTGAGGTTATCCCTGGCTCAACGCGTTATGATGAGGTCTATGAACTTTTAACTGATCAGGCGCGACAGAAAGTTCTGATCAGCAATCCGGGATATCTTGATAAATGAGCCCGTTTCAAAACCCGGGCCGCTCTGCCGTTTACGGCGATACCCACATGGCGGCCACCTCTCACCCCATGGCTTCGACGGCGGCCTATTCAATTCTTGAAGCCGGTGGCAACGCCGTTGATGCGGCACTGGCTGCCAGCGCCGTCCTGTGCGTGGCCGAACCCCACATGACCGGCATTGGTGGCGACTGCTTCGTGCTCTATGCCCCCGCCGGTGGCGGTGTGGTGGCGCTTAATGGTTCAGGGCGTGCCCCAGGTGGGGCCAGCGCGGCAAGGCTGCGCGAACAGGATCTCAGTGAAATTGCCGACGCGAGCCCCGACGCCGTTACCGTGCCCGGGGCGGTTGACGCCTGGTGCCGTCTGCATGGGGATTACGGCTCGTTACCGCTTGATCAACTGTTCGCTCCGGCCATCGCTCTTGCCGAAAAGGGCTGTGTTATTGCCCCGCGTGTCGCCTACGACTGGCAAACTCACCATCAGAAACTCAGTGATAGTCTTTCAGCCTGTGACGCCTTCCTGAATGATGGCTTGCCTTTCATTGCTGGTGATCGGTTTGAGAATCCGGCACTTGCTGCAACATTCCGGAAAATTGCTTCCAAGGGCCGCAGCGCCTTTTATGAGGGGGAGGTGGCCGAAGACATCGTCAATTTTCTTCAATCCATTGGCGGAAGTCATAACCTTGAGGATTTCGCCAGTCAAACAAGTGACTACGTCGACCCCATCAGCACAGCCTATCAATCCCACGAAATTTTCGAGTGCCCACCAAACGGTCAGGGGGTTATCGCTCTTTTGATCCTCAACATCCTTGAACAACTCGGCGGTGATTATGACGAAGCCGATCATGTTCACCTGCTTGCCGAAGCAACAAAGATGGCCTACGCAGAAAGGGATTTCTACGTGGCTGATCCGGACTTGGTCGATATTCCACTGGAGATGCTTTTGTCAAAAGATACGGCACGCCAGATTGCAGCGGAAATCACCCTGGATCGTGTTCGACCCTACACTCCCATAAGCGAAGTCGAACATAAGGACACAGTTTATCTTTGTGTCGTTGATAAAGACGGTAACGCAATTTCATTTATCAACTCACTGTTCAATGCCTTTGGTTCAACGCTGTATGCCCAAACTAGCGGAGTCCTGCTGCACAGCAGGGGGACCGGGTTTAACCTGCTTGAGGGACACTTCAATGAACTGGCCCCCGGCAAACGCCCCCTGCACACGATAATTCCGGGTATGGTGATGCAGGATGGAAGGGCTATAGCTCCCTTTGGCGTAATGGGTGGGCAGTATCAGGCGACTGGCCATGCCAATTTCTTAAGCCGAGTATTGGGTAGGGGACTTTCCGTACAGGAAGCACTCGATCAACCCCGCAGTTTCGCTTACGGTGGACCGTTGGCCCTTGAGAGCGGATATGACGAAGCCATTGCAACTGATATGAGTGCCAGGGGTCATCAGGTTGTGCGTTCAAGTGGACCGCTTGGTGCTGGCCAAATTGTCTGGATAGATCGTAAACGCGGTGTCCTGATCGGCGCATCGGACCCCCGTAAAGACGGGTTTGCTATTGGAAGATAGGACACCTTGATGAATTTGGATATTCTTCAGCAAGCGCTCGACTGGTGCGATCAGGGGCATACCCTTGCCCTGACCACTGTTGTCAGTACCTGGGGGTCATCACCGCGGCCGGTTGGCGCGCAGATGATCGTCAATGACAAGGGCGACTTTGTCGGTTCGGTTTCCGGTGGCTGTATTGAAAGTTTTGTCGTTTCGGAGGCTCTCGACGTTATTGCCGAAGGCGGTGTGCTTAATCTTGAGTACGGCGTCAGCGATGAGCAGGCGCGGGAAGTGCGTCTTGCCTGCGGCGGCAATATAAATATTTTTGTCGAACAGTGCCCGGAGCGTGCGGTGCTGGAAAAATTGCAAAACGCACAACCGATTGCCCGCGTCGTTCATACGCAAAGTGGAAAAGCGGCGTTGCTGGGCCTTGATAGCCTTGATGGCGATCTGGACGAACAAAGCATCACGGATGCCCGCCTGCTTCTTAAACACGGAACCAGTGGTTCAATTGGCAAGCTGTTTGTGAAAGTTTACGCGCGGCCCCGAAGTCTGGTTATTGTCGGGGCCGTCCATATCGCGCAGGCCCTGGCACCTATGGCCGCGGGTATCGGCTTTAATGTTTCGGTTATTGATCCACGACCAAAATTTGCGACCCCGGAACGTCTGCCCGGTGTCACCATTATCACGGAACGCCCGACCCGTGCCGTTGATCACATCACCTTCGATAACTGGACCGCCGTCGTCGCCCTGGCTCATGATCCACTGCTCGATGATCCTGTGTTGAAGGCAGCATTGAAGTCAGATGCCTATTATATTGGCTGCCTTGGCAGCAGGAAAACCCACGCGGCAAGGCTTGAAAGATTGCGCTCGCAAGGTTTTCTCGAAGAAGACTTTGAGCGCCTTCACGGCCCGGTGGGGCTTGATATTGGCGGTAAATCTCCTGGTGAAATCGCGGTTTCGATTTTGGCCGAAATCATTGCCGTCGGTAATGGAAAAAATGAGTAGCACCGTCGCCGCCATCATTTTAGCAGGTGGGGCTTCACGCAGGATGGGTGCGGTTAATAAACTGCTCCTGGAGTGGCGCGGCAAACCGGTCATTTGCCATGTTGCCGAAACAGCAATTAGTAGCAGGGCCGGGCAAACAATTGTTGTTACCGGTCATGATGATGCCGCTATCGTACGTGCCCTTGACGGGATGGCTCTCAGGATTGTTCACAATCCGCATTTTGACGAAGGATTATCGACGTCTCTTGCAACCGGCGTTACAGCGCTTGGCAAGGACGAAACCGGGGCGGCGATCCTGCTTGCCGATATGCCGATGCTCCACGTCGATACCCTAAACACCCTGATTGATGTCTTTGTCGACGGCCAAGGCCGCATGATTTGCGTACCTGTTTGTCAGGGGCGCAGGGGTAATCCTGTGCTCTGGCCGCGCCATTGTTTTTCCGATATTCTGCAGTTAGTCGGGGATCGGGGGGCCAGGAATTTGATGACAACGTTTAAAGATCAGGTGCGCGAAATCAGTTGCACAGACGATGGTGTTCTGAAGGATTTTGATAGCCCTGATGATATTGCCTGATCAGGTTGCAATTACGGTTGAATAGCCTTTATTGGTTTGACGGTTTATTAGGATGTGCAGATGACGGAATGGAAAAAAACTGCGGAAACATTTGATTTCGTTATCGTTGGTGCAGGCTCCGCCGGTTGCGTCCTTGCTGACCGGTTAAGTAAGCAATCCGAAAACAGGGTCCTTTTGCTGGAAGCCGGCGGCGGCGACCGTTCCATCTTCATCCAGATGCCGACGGCGTTGTCGATCCCCATGAATACGGAAAAATACAACTGGGGATTTCACAGCGAACCCGAACCCCATTTGGGTGGACGGCGACTGCATTGTCCTCGCGGCAAGGTTTTGGGGGGATCATCCTCGATCAACGGGATGGTTTATGTCAGGGGCAATGCCCAGGATTATGAAGGCTGGGCAGCTGACGGTGCTGCCGGATGGTCCTACGCGGATGTATTGCCGTATTTCCAAAAAGCCGAAACCAGTACCCGTGGTGGAGATGCTTACCGGGGGAATGACGGGCCACTACATACGACAACGGGCCATCTGAAAAATCCGCTTTATCAGGCCTTCATGAATGCCGGGGTTGATGCAGGTTATAGCCGTACCGAAGATCCCAACGGTTTCCAGCAAGAAGGCTTCGGCCCGATGGATATGACGGTGCGCCGCGGGGTCCGAAGCAGCACCTCCAACGCTTATCTGAAACCGGCCATTTCAAGGCATAACCTGCATGTTAGCGCTGGCACCACCGTGTCGCGCATCTTGTTTGAAAACGGGTGCGCAGTTGGCGTTGTCTACCAACAAGGCAAAAACGAATATCGGGTCAACGTTCGCCGGGACGTGATTTTGTCGGGCGGACCCATTGCCTCGCCACAATTGTT
>JACNJU010000130.1 GCA_014382375.1 Rhodospirillaceae bacterium | reverse complement strand
AGGCGACGGCAACAGTAGCCTTTTCCCCGGCACCATCGAAAAAATCGCCAAGCATAACGAGCGTGTTGTCGACGATGATATTCTGGCGCAAAACAACTTGTCCCAAAGCAGGATCAGTAGACACCTGGCTGTTTTCGTTTCCGGCCGCCGGGATGGCGAAGGCCAGCACAAACAACAGGCTTAGAACAAGGCCCAGAAACATTGGCGGGTGATCGTGTTGTCGTTTCATCATCTTCCTAAACTCCTCACCTCATGTTGGCGACGGTGCCCATCATTTCGTCGGAAGTCTGGATCACTTTCGAATTCATTTCATAGGCCCGCTGGGCGGAAATGAGATTGGAAATTTCCTCGACGGCGTTGACGTTGGAAGTTTCAAGGAACCCTTGCAAAATGGAACCAAAACCCGTCGAAGCAGGGGCCCCGGTGGAGGGGCTGCCTGATGCCGGTGTTTCCGTATACAGGTTGTTGCCCATGGCCTGGAGGCCGGCGTCATTGGCAAAAACAGCCGTTTGAATCTGACCAACATTGGACAACTTCACCTTGCCTTCAATTTTGGCCAGGACTTCGCCGCTGGCATTGATGGTGACGTCAATGGCGTTGGACGGCACCGTAATACCGGGAATCAACTTGTAACCATCATGGGTGACAATTTCCCCATTGGCATTTAACTGGAAGGTGCCGTCACGGGTGTAGGCGGTTTCGCCACCAGGAAGCTGTACCTGGAAGAAACCCTTACCCTGAAGGGCCATGTCGAAGGTGTTGTCGGTGGCGCTCAGGTTGCCCTGTTCGTGAATGCGGTAAACCGCCGCCAGTTTGACGCCCAGTCCCAGCTGTACACCTGACGGAACGATGGTGCCGGCATCCGAGGATGTCGAACCGGCGCGCCTCAGGTTCTGGTAAAGCAGGTCGTGGAATTCAGTGCGTCTTCGCATAAATCCGGTGGTGTTCATGTTGGCGAGGTTGTTCGATACAACCTCGACGTTGCGTTGCTGGGCTAACATGCCCGTCGCTGCAATATTTAGTGATCTCATTTTCCCGTCCTTTCCTTAAGTTCTGACCGGTTTTGCACCGGTTTTGTCTTTGTGTTTAGCGGTTGCGGTCGTTGTTAAATCAACCCTGCGCCGGTTTTTATGCCGGGCGCGCGAATTCCTTGATCATTTCCTTCATGCGTTCGTCCTCGCGACCAACAAAGCTTTTGGTGCTTTCGTAAGAGCGGGCGACCTGGATCATCCGTGTCATTTCGGCAATGGGCTGGACGTTTGATCCTTCAAGCATGCCTTGTACAATTGTCGGTCGTTCTACCGGGGTTGCGGCCTGTCTGGTGCTGTACATGCCGCCTGCGACAACCCGCATATCCTGTTTGTTGGCAAAGCTGACCACGGCCATCTTCCCAAGCACCCCGTTTTCCGTTGAGAGGGTGCCGTCAGGGGCAACATCGATACGGGTGTCCTCGGGGCTCATGAAGAAGGGTTCGCCACTATCAGACAAGACCGGGTCACCGTTGCGGGTAACCAGCTGGCCGGTGGAATCCATCTGGAAGTTACCATTTCGGGTATAGCGTTCACCGCCTGGCGTACCGAGGACGAAAAAGCCATCGCCGCTGATCGCCAAATCCAGGGGGTTGCCGGTTTTTTTGAAGGCGCCCTCGGATAAATCCTTGGCCGTTGCGATATCACGAACGAAGGCCAGTTTATCGCCACCAATCCTGTCACCGCCACGGCTGCGAACCAGATGTTCGATGAACATCATCTTCTCACCCTTGAAGCCGGTGGTGTTCATATTGGCCAGATTATTGGCGATGACATCCATTGAACGGCGTAAAACAGCCTGTCTGGATACGGCAATCAGTGATGTATTTTCCATTTCTTACAATCCTATTCCCAAAAGCTTCACGTTCCCGACAGCAACCCTGCACAGGTCATGCCAACAATGAATTTTATTTAAATTCAATAGGTTGTGATGGGGTAGCCGGTTCACAAAGGTAGCCAGATGGCGTTCCTTACCGGTCGCTGGGCAGCTTTTGCCCTATTTTGGCAGTTGCGCCGATTGATGGTAGTGATACGGCAATGGGAGAGGGAATAATATGGCCCCGCCTCTCAATCACTTGTTAACCATCAGGGGCTACATTTATTCACACGCACTATAAGAATCAGCGTACTGTTTCGTCCGCATTCATTTTTTGTTTTTTTCGAGAATAACCTATGGCCGACGAAGACGAAGTAGACGAAGAACTGGACGAAGACGGCGAAGATGAAGATGAAGAGGGTGGATCCTCCGACGGGGGAGGCAAGAAGAAGCTCTTTATCATCATCGGATTGGCGCTGTTGCTGGTTATTGGTGGCGCGGCGGCGGCTTATTTTACCGGTTTACTGCAGCCACTGATCGAGATGATCGCCGGTGATGGCGCGGCAGAGGATGAGGAGGCCATTGCCCAGGACGCCATTTTTTACGATTTGCCGGAACTTCTGGTGAATCTCAGTACGACGGGACGTAAATCAACTTTTTTGAAGATAAGGATCGCCTTGGAGCTCGAAAAACCTGAAGACGTACCGGTGGTAGAGCGTGTAATGCCCAGGATAATCGATAATTTTCAGGTTTATCTGAGGGAGCTCAGGGTCGAGGATTTAAAGGGATCGGCGGGAATGTACAGGTTGCGTGAAGAACTGTTGAAACGGGTTGGCGCGGCAATAGCCCCGGCCAAGATCAACGATGTTTTGTTTAAAGAAATGCTTGTTCAATAGGCCTCTTTAGGGCCTGCAGATTCATGACGACGGAAGCCAACAAATGACAGCACCGGCAGACGACGAAGTCGATCAAGAAGCCATGATGGCCGAGTGGGAAGCCGCCGAAGGCGGCGACGACGGTGGCGATGGCGATGGCGATGGCGGCAGTGGTGGTGGCGGTGGCGGTGGCGGAGACGACCAGGATGATCTAGCCGCCGAGTGGGAAGCCATGATGGCTGGCGACGGCGATGGTGGCGGTGGCGGCGGTGGCGCGATGTCCAGCGACACTGGTGCCGGACAATCCACCCGGGTTCTCAATCAGGATGAAATTGATTCCCTGCTTGGCTTCGATGACGAGCACGACGATGGCGGCGAAACGTCGGGCATTCAGGCAATTCTCAATAGTGCCCTGGTATCCTACGAACGCTTGCCGATGCTGGAAGTTGTTTTCGACCGTCTGGTTCGCCTGATGTCGACATCACTTCGTAATTTTACCTCCGACAATGTCGAAGTTTCGCTCGACAATATTGCCTCTATCCGTTTTGGCGATTATCTCAATTCAATCCCCTTGCCTGCAATGTTGAGCGTGTTCAAGGCCGAAGAATGGGACAACTATGGCCTGATCACCGTAGATTCATCCCTCATTTATTCGATCGTTGATGTGTTGCTTGGTGGGCGTCGTGGTACCGCAGCCATGCGCATCGAAGGACGACCTTATACAACGATTGAACGCTCTCTGGTCGAGCGCATGGTTCACGTCATGTTATCGGATTTATCGGCGGCGTTTGAACCGTTGAGCCCGGTTACGTTCCGTTTTGACAGGCTGGAAACAAACCCCCGTTTTGCGACGATTTCCAGGCCTTCCAATGCCGCCATTGTGATCAGGTTGCGTATCGACATGGAAGATCGCGGCGGTCGTCTTGAGATGATGCTGCCTTACGCCACACTGGAACCGGTCCGCGAACTTCTGTTGCAGATGTTCATGGGTGAGAAATTTGGTCGTGATTCGATCTGGGAAACCCACCTGGCTGAAGAATTATGGCTAACCAACGTTGAGTTGGAGGCGGTTCTTGATCAAATGACGATGAAGCTGGGGGATATTTTCAAACTTGAGGTCGGCTCGCAGTTGATGCTGGGAGCGTCACCGACTTCGAGGGTACATTTGCGTTGCGGTGAAGTGATGTTGTATACCGGAAAAATGGGTCGAAAGGGCGAGAAAATGGCCGTTAAGATCGAAGATCGCCTGATCCAGACCGAGGAGGACGGATTGTGACATTGTCGCTGGCTTTTGATATCGCGTTTGCCGGGTTGTTGGTGATTACAATCGGCTATGCGATTGTGCTCAATCGCAAACTTGGTAATCTGCGTCGCCATAAGGAAGAACTGGAACGGCTGGCCCTCACGTTCAGCCAGTCGACGACGCGCGCAGATGACAGCATACAGCGTTTGAAGAGCTCAACCGATGTCCTCCAGAAGGGCATTGAGAAGGCCCAGGGATTGCGCGACGATCTGTCATTTTTGATTGATAGGGGAACTTTGGCGGCTGACCGTCTTGAAGTGGGTGTGCGCGGAACAAGAAATCACCGCCAAGATGCTGCATCGGCTAAGCCGAAGCGTCCTGTGGAGGGGATAGAGACAATTTCCGATGCTATTGCTGCCCGCAAAGGAATTGAGGACACTGGGGTTAAGGCCTTTGCTGGCGCAGATGCCGATACAGATGAAGATTTTGAAAACCAGAAATCACAAGCCGAAAGGGATCTGATCGAAGCCCTTCGCCAGGTTCGCTAGGATGCTTTTGGTGCAAGGTGTAAAAAACCAATGAAATTCCGCTTCTTACCAACCATGATTTTTGCCGCCGTTCTGATGTTGAGCGTGCGTATTGGCAATATCTGGGATGGCGTCGATGGGGCGCTTAACAACCACTCGTCGGTTGGCGGTTCCATATCTGTTGCTAGCGCCAGGGCACAGGGCACTGAGACGCCGGCAGATGCCAATGCGCCTGCTGATCAGGCAGGGGTTGAACAGATTCCTGCTGATGAGACCGACCCCGAAGCTGTTTCTCGTCTGGTGACCAATGATCCGACGTTGTTGACGCAGGCGGAAATTGACTTATTGCAACGTCTTGCTGACCGGCGGGAACTCCTGGAAACGCAAGAAAAAGAAATGGAAATGCGTGACGGCTTGCTGAAAGCTGCAGAGGAGCGCATTGACAAAAAAATAGCCGAACTGAAGAATTTCCAGAACACAATCGAAAAGTTGATCAAAACCTACGATGATCAACAAGTGGCCAAAATTCAAAGCCTGGTCAAGATTTATGAGAATATGAAACCGAAAGACGCGGCGCGAATCTTCGAAGAACTGGATATGGATACTCTGCTATTGGTGAGCGAACGCATGAAAGAGCGCAAACTGGCACCAATTATGGCGAAGATGAATCCGGCCCGGGCAACAGAAATAACCGTAGAGTTGTCAAGGTTGCGTAATTTGCCAAACGAGGTGAATAGTTCTGGTGGTTAAATTTAAAAGGTTGCGATACCCATCCCCTTGATTTAATTAATACTACTGGAGTTGGGGCACATGTTAACGGTATTTTTTTGAATGTATCACATGTGATTTTGCGGCTGGCTATGATGGAGTGTTAAATGGCTGTCGATATGAATATGAACGTCTTGATCGTTGACGATTACAAGACGATGCTGAGAATTTTACGAAATCTTCTCAAGCAATTGAATTTTAACAATATTGAAGACGCTACCGATGGCAGCATGGCCCTTGAAGTTCTTCGTACCAAAGATATTGGTATGGTGATTTCTGATTGGAATATGGAGCCAATGACGGGCATCCAGCTTTTGCGTGAAGTGCGCGGCGATGATAAACTGAAACATCTGCCCTTCATCATGATTACGGCGGAAAGTAAGTCTGAAAACGTGATAGCAGCCAAGGAAGCCGGTGTATCGAACTACATTGTTAAGCCGTTCAATGCGGAAACTTTGAAATCCAAGCTTGTTAGTGTGCTTGGAGAATTCTAGGAGGCAGCCATGCCTGCCGCAAAAAAAACAGCCACTCGTATGGCCAAGCCTGCAAAGAAGGCAGTTGCTAAAAAACCTGTGGCAAAAAAGCTGACAGCAAAAAAAAATGGCACAAGTAGGGCGCGCAAGGCGGCAAAAGTTGTCGGCAAGGTGATGAAGTCAGTCAAGGGAAAGGCGCCCAGAACCGCTGATCTTTTCGCTGAACTTGAGGCCCTGGCAAAATACATTCAAGACGCTAAAAAGGAAATTGCTACTCTTAGTCCCGATGAGGTCAAAGAGGATTTTCTGCCGAGCGCATCTGGTGAACTGGACGCTATTATTCAGGCTACCGCCGACGCCACCAACCTGATTATGGATTCGACCGAACAGATCGAAGAAGTGATGGAAAAATTGGACGATGAACATGCCGGTCAATTAATGGCAGCGACAACGCGCATTTATGAGGCTTGTGGCTTTCAGGATATTACCGGCCAGCGGGTGACCAAAGTGGTCAATACGCTTCAGGATATTGAGAGAAAAGTCGACAGGCTGGTTGCTGTTTTCGCTGGAAAATCGACGGGCGCTGTTAAAAATTTGAAAAAGAAACCGGCATCAAAAAGTAAAAAAGAAATCACAGACGAAGATCTGTTAAATGGCCCGCAAGCAAGCGACCAGGCCAAATCCCAGGCAGAAATCGACGCGTTATTAGCAAGTTTCGACTAAGCCACTAGGACCACATGCCCTTGCAAGAGGAGTTTCACGATCCCACAGAAGGCCACGGCGGAAGTAGCCTAGCGCTGTTTCTGGCCTTGTATCTGCTTGTCCTGGCATTCTTTATCCTGCTGGTCAGCATATCGACCATTGAAGATGTAAAATCGCAAGCGGCGATGGACAGTCTTTCTTCTTCGTTCACGACAATCTTGCCACCTAGTTTGCGGTTAACCGCGGTCAGTGATTCTGAAGGCGAAATCCTGGCCGGTCAGCAATTCCAGGAGCAGGTAACCAATATTTTCTCTACGACCATTCAGGTATCCAAGGTCGATGTTGTTCAGCCGGGCCGCCTGATGCGTGTGCAACTCGCCAGCGATATCCTTTTTGAAACGGATCAGGCCAACATAAGGGAATCTCAAAAACCGCTGCTTGACCGGATTGTCGCATCCCTTAGCGGGCGTCCGCCCGGCTTCCGCTTCGATATGGAATTCGTCATTGGCAGTTCCTATGAGACGGGAAAAATAATGCCTGTAGGGCAAACCCTGGAAATGTCACGTGCGGGCGCCTTTGTCCGCGAAATGATGTCACGCGGGGTGCCTCCCGATAGTGTCGCCGTCGGCATACAACCGGGTGATCCTAAAAAAACCAATATCTGGTTCTATGTGCGAAGTAGCGATGAAACCCGCTTGAAGTTCATCAAAGTTGATAAAAAGGATGGCAAATGAGCGTCTTTGACAGCCAGATGAGTGATGAAGATGTCCGCATGGAGTCCAAGAAAAGCGTTGCCTGGATGCTGACGTTCACGGATCTGGTGTCCTTGATGCTAACTTTTTTTGTGCTGCTGTTTTCCATGTCCAATATCAAGGTTGATCGCTGGAACGATGTCATCGACGCATTGTCACAGAGCCTCAATCCATCAAGTACCAAGGCGCAATCTTCAGCGACGGCCAGCTTTAACATTGCGACCCTGTTCCGCAAGCGGGCCATCAATCTGGATTATCTGACGTCTGTACTTGATGAAGCGGTTGCCAAGGATGAATTATTGGCTTCTTCCCAGTTGATGCGGCTTGAGGATCGGCTTGTCATTGCCTTGCCGGGTGATCTTTTGTTCCAGCCGGGCAAGGCGGTGCTGGCCGAAAATGCCAGGAAAGCGTTGTTTAATCTGGGTGGTGTTCTGCGCAATATCGGTAACCAGATTGGCATTAACGGCCATACGGACCCGGCCCCACCCACGGGCAGTGACTACACGTCCAATTGGGAACTGTCCATGGGACGGGCGACGGCAGTGGCCAACGCCCTGATGCGATCAGGCTATACCGAAAACATTGTCGCCTTTGGTTATGCCGACAGTCGCTTCAAGGAACTTCCCGATATGCCAGCGGTGGAACGTCGAACTCTCGGTCGCCGCGTTGATATCGTGGTTTTCCCGACGGTTGGTGAATTTTGATGAGCAACCGGCATATTCATGGTTGGTATAAAACGGGCCTGATCATCGGCCTGACTGTTTTCGCCCTTGGGGTGACAGGCGTTGAAGCCGAACCGGTCAAGGTGCGCGCCGCCACCCATGAAGGCTACGGGCGTATTGTATTTAATTGGTCTTCACCCGGGCCTTACAAGGTTGAAACAAGCGGCGGTCAACTTGTCGTCAGTTTTGGCCGGGC
>JACNJU010000010.1 GCA_014382375.1 Rhodospirillaceae bacterium | reverse complement strand
CCCTCCATCCCTCCCCTAATGGGGCGAATGCTTTCTTCCAAGGGAGCAGCGCGGTTTGCTACCTTGCCTTGCCCTCCGCCACTTCGACGTGATTTACGCTGTTGGGCTATTTCACTCATTCCATGCAGTCCCTATGACATTATCAATTGTTATTCAGAAGAAAAGTTGTTCGTTATCCGGGTAAGGTGCTTTCAATGTTATCTGGATTAAACAAGTCCATTATCCAACTGCGAAATAGTTTTGCATCCGGGTGAATGACCTTATCTATCGGGCTCAGGATAAAAAATCCTTCATTGATGGGGACGCGAATGTCAAAAGGCTCAATCAGGCGTCCCTCACTCAAGGCTTGAGCGGCCAACGATGAGCGTCCAAGCGCGATACCACAACCGGTCGCCGCCATTTCAAATGCCAAAATTGAGGTGTCGAACTGAATCCCCTGTCCTACGCCGGCTTGATCTGCCCCAGCTGTCTTTAGCCAGGATGCCCAGCCATCTTCGTAGCCGTTTACGTGTAATAGGGTGTGATGGCGAATGTCCGCCAAAGAATTCAGCGGCGGATTCCCTGAGACCAGATCAGGATGGCACAGCGGAATCAGTTCCTCCGATGTCAGCCGTTCGGCCACAAATTGTGGCCAATCTCCTGATCCGTAACGGATTTCCAGATCTGCATCCTGGACGTCTGTTTCGTCATTCCAGACGACACTGATAATGCGAAAATCAATATTCGGGTTAGCTTCGCGAAAATGTTTCAACCTGGGTCCCAGGCAATATGCGGAAAATCCCACCGAAACCCTGATCGTCAATAGTTCACTGCGACGATGCCCGAATACTTCTTCTGTGCCCGCCGCCAGGCGATCAAAGGCGTCGCGAACCTTGGGAATGTAGGTCGCTCCTGCCTTGGTCAGAATGAGAGAACGCGGGCGGCGCTCAAACAGGGATTCCCGCAGGTGTTGCTCCAGATTTTTTACTTGTTTGCTTACCGCCGTCTGAGAAAGACCCAGCTCATTGGCGGCATGGGTGAAGCTGAGATGACGCGCAGATGCCTCGAATGCGCGCAACCAGGGCAGCGGTGGAATATGATGTCTGGTACTCATCCCAAAGGACCCATGCCCAATAGTGCCCCAACAAAAGTTGGGTCATAGTGTCCACTTTAATTGTTTGTGGCAAACAAATTTTTGAGCCTATTTGTATTGGGTAGACCATTAAGGGAACAACGCAGCACCATGTCTTTTTCAATTTCTACAAGCCCCCGAATTCAGCGGTCTCCTTTTTTCGAGGCAACCCGCCGTTACGGGGCGCTGGGGTATTCTGTATACAACAAGATGTATTTACCCATTGGCTACGACGATCCCGAAAAGGAATTCTGGTCACTGGTGAACGATGTCACACTCTGGGATGTCGCCGTTCAGCGTATTGTTGAAATTTCAGGTCCCGACGCCTTGGCCTTTACTAATATGCTTACGCCGCGTGATCTGACGAAGTGCAGAACAGGTAATTGTAAATATGTGCTTATAACGGATCAGCACGGCGGCATATTGAATGACCCGATCTTGCTGCGTCTGGCGGAAGACCGCTTTTGGCTGTCCCGTGCAGACAGTGACATTCTGATGTGGGCAAAAGGTGTTGCGGTCAATTCCGGACTCGACATCAACATTTGCGAACCAGCGGTGGCAACCTTGCAAATTCAAGGACCAAAGTCGGTTCATGTGGTGGAAAAACTGTTTGGTCCCTCGGTGCTGGATATAAAATACTATGATTTTCAGGAATTTTCCCTGAACGGCGCGCCGGTGATCCTAGCGCGAACAGGATGGAGTGCGGAACGGGGATACGAAGTTTATCTTCGCGACACCTCAAAGGCGATTGAGGTCTGGGACAGTATTATGGCGGCCGGTGAGGAATATAAGATTGTTCCTGCATCGCCGAATAGAATCCGCCGTATCGAAGGGGGGATTCTTGATTTCAGCGTCGATATGAATGAAGAGACAAACCCCTTTGAAATTGGCATGGACCGGCTTGTTCAACTTGATCTGGAAGACGATTTCATCGGCAAGTTTGCCCTGAAAGCGATCCGCGAGGCAGGCATCAAGCGCAAGCTTGTTGGTGTTGAGTTGGACGGCAGCCCGGTTTCTTTTAACGAAACCTCATGGGCGGCCAAAGAGGGCGACAAGGTGATTGGCAAGCTGACATCATGTGTTTATTCGCCCCGCCTGAAAAAAAATGTCGGCTTTGTCATGACGGAAATTGCCTACACCCAGTTAGGCACATCGTTCAGCATTGAATCCGTGGATGGGCCACGTGTTGCAACCGTCGTTCCCATGCCATTCTTTGACCCCGAAAAGAGTCTTTCAAAGGAATAATCAGGCAATTTTGACACTGTCATGAACATGCATATGAGTTTTATTTAATTTCGTGAAGGTTTTTGGTATAGAGTTAGGAGGGATAACAAATTACAGACGCCACTTTTAAGGGGCGCGAAAAGACAGGGAAGAAAGTTCAACGATCTTTAACCAGAATTTATTCTGGGGATAAGCCCCTGTAGTTTCAGGCTCTATTATAGCGGCACAACGCTAAATATTTTTACTTCGATCCAGTGAAACAAAGCCTATTCCATGCGTTCCTTATTTAAACGCCGGAACATAAAACAGGGAGAATAATTCATGTCCACGACAAAAGAGCTCGAAAACCTGCTTAAGAAAGGCAAGGTAAACCGCCGTCAATTTATGAGCCGCGCCGCCACCCTTGGTGTTACCACAGCCCTTGCGACGTCAATGTTTTCCAAGGCGTCTCGCGCAGCCCCGAAAAAAGGCGGTCACTTCAAAATTGGTATGGGGCAGGGATCAACAACGGATTCACTTGACCCGGCAACGACCCTTCACACCGGCACCCAGATCGTTAACCACGCCCTTTACAACTATTTGAGTGAAGTCAACAATGCCGGCGAACTGGTCGGCGAACTTGCTGCAAGCTGGGAAGCTGAACCGGGCGCCAAGGTCTGGAATATGAAGCTGCAAAAGGGCGTCACCTTCCACAACGGCAAATCCTTTGGTCCTGATGACGTTATTGCCTCAATCAACCATCATCGTGGCAAGGATTCCAAATCAGCCGCCAAGCCGATTGTCGATCCGATCACCGATATTACCGCTGACGGCAGCGATGGCGTCAAGTTTACGTTGTCTGGCGGCAATGCCGATTTCCCGTTCCTGATGTCTGATTACCATTTGGCAATCTTACCTTCCAAAGATGGCAAAATTGACGCCACTGGCGGCATTGGTTCCGGTGCTTTTTCTCTCGAAAAATTTGACCCGGGCGTCAACATCACGATGAAGAAAAACCCCAATTACTGGAAATCCGGAAAGGGTCACTTCGACAGCGCCGAAATCGTCGTCATTGCCGATGTCGCAGCACGCACCAACGCACTTTCCACCGGCGCCACAATGGCCATGGATCGTTGCGACCTTAAAACAGTACATCTTCTTAAACGCAACAATAACATCAAGGTCACCAAGAATACGGGCACCCAGCATTACACCTTGCCGATGAATGCAGGTATCGCCCCGTTCGATAATGTTGACGTACGTCTGGCGCTGAAAAACGCCATTGATCGTGAAGCCCTGGTAAAGACCGTTCTGCGCGGTTATGGCGCGGTCGGCAACGATCACCCGATCGGTGCTTCACAAATGTACTTTAACAAGGATTTGAAACAACGGGTTTACGATCCTGAAAAAGCCAAGTTCCATCTTAAGAAGGCTGGTATGAGTTCGCTTGATGTAACCTTGTCTGCAGCTGACGCCGCCTTTGCGGGCGCTGTCGATACAGCCGTTCTGTTTAAGGAACACGCGGCCAAGGCGGGCATCAACATCACCGTCAACCGCGTCCCCAACGACGGCTACTGGTCCAATGTCTGGATGAAAGATCCCTGGTCCATGAGTTATTGGGGCGGACGTCCGACCGAAGACTGGATGTTCTCTCAGGCCTATGCAGCCGGTGCAGAATGGAATGAAAGTTTCTGGAACAACGAGCGCTTCAATAAAATCCTACTTGAAGCACGCGCTGAACTGGATACGGGCAAGCGTCGCGAAATGTACTACGAAATGCAACAGCTGTGCCGTGACGATGGTTCGGCCCTTATCCCCATGTTCGCATCCTATGTTGGTGCTCTGGCTAATAATGTCGGGCACGACGCTATGGGCGCAAACTGGGATATGGACGGCCTGCGGTGCATGGAACGCTGGTGGCTTGAGTAGGTTGGCCAGGGCGTAAGCTCAAATGCAAAAAATACTTAACATGGTGGCTCAGCGTTTAACGCTGGGCCTCCTTGTTCTTTTCGTCGTCTCAATTATAATTTTCCTTGGCGTCGAACTTTTACCAGGGGACCTGGCGGAAGCCATGCTCGGCCAATCAGCAACAGAAGAGACTCTTGCCGCTTTTCGCAAGGAGCTAAAACTCGACCTTCCCATGCATACCCGTTATCTGGAATGGCTCTTCAATATCCTTCAGGGTGACTTCGGAAAATCTTTGGCCAATGGCCGCGAAATATCGGAGCTGATCGAAACTCGTTTAAGTAATACGCTGTTTTTAGCGCTGTTTTCGGCTTTTATCGCCGTGCCGCTGTCCCTGACATTGGGCGTTCTGGCAGCCATGTACCGCAACACGTTTTACGATCGCACAGTCAATATTTTGACCCTGTCGTCAATTTCATTCCCTGAATTTTTCATCGCTTATATTCTTATATTTGTGTTCTCGATAAATTTGGGCTGGATGCCCAGCTTGTCGAATGTCAGCCCGGAAACCCCCCTTGGCGAGCGTCTCTTTGTGTCCCTGATGCCGGCATTGACCCTGACCCTGGTCGTCATGGCGCATATGATGCGCATGACCCGCGCCGCAATTATCAACCTGTTGGCGTCGCCCTATATCGAGATGGCCAATCTTAAAGGCTTATCGCGGGCGCGGGTGATCCTGAGGCATGCCCTGCCCAATGCATGGGCCCCGATCATCAATGTTGTTGTCATTAACCTTGCCTATCTGATCGTCGGCGTGGTCATTGTGGAAGTGGTTTTCGTCTATCCGGGCCTTGGCCAATTAATTGTTGATTCAGTACAAAATCGCGATATTCCCGTTGTCCAAGCCTGTTCCCTGATATTCGCAGCGACCTATATCCTTCTAAATCTCACGGCCGATATCCTGTCGATTATCAGTAACCCCAGACTCTTGCATCCGCGATGAGTGAAGTAGAAATAAAAACCGCCCTGGACAGCGCTGACGCCAAAGCCCCACCGCCAAAGGTGAACAAGTGGGATGAGGCTATGCTTGAGCTGAAGAAAGCGCCCTGGAGCGCAAAATTCGGTTTTCTGGTGATAGCCCTTTATGTTTTTGCCGCCTTTTTCGCGCCATTGTTAACCCCATTTGGTGAGTCTGAAATTGTTGGTGATTCATTCTTACCGTGGAACGAAACCAATATCCTTGGAACCGACAACCTTGGCAGGGATATGTTGACCCGTCTGCTTTACGGAGCAAGAAATACCGTTGGTATCGCTTTTGTCACGACATGCTTCGCCTTTTTGATTGGTGGGGTCGCCGGTATGCTGGCGGCCATTCTGGGAGGCTGGACGGATCAGGTTCTGAGCCGCATCGTCGATATCTTAATGGCTATTCCGCAGTTGATTTTTGCGCTGCTTTTGCTGACGATTTTCGGCACGTCAATTCCGGTGCTGATCGTTATTATTGCGATTCTGGACTCTACACGCGTCTTCCGCCTGGCACGGGCTGTCAGCCACAATGTGGTTGTTACCGATTTCGTTGAATCGGCGCGACTGCGTGGTGAAAGCATGGGCTGGATCAGCATTCGCGAAGTGCTGCCCAATATAATGCCTCCCCTGGTAGCGGAATTTGGTCTTCGTTTCTGTTTTGTTTTCCTGCTGATTTCAGGTTTGAGCTTCCTGGGGCTTGGCCTGCAGCCACCAACTGCCGACTGGGGCTCGATGGTGCGCGACAACGCAACCCTGATCACTTATGGCGATATCACACCGCTATTGCCAGCTGGCGCAATCGCCTTGCTCACCGTAGGTGTCAACTTTGTCGTTGACTGGTTCTTGCATAAAACAAGTGGGCTTCGCGATGGACAATAAACCTGAAAGCAAACATCTGCTCGAAATGCGGGGTCTTCGTATCGAAGGTCAAAGCGGCGAGGAATGGCTTGAAATCGTCAAGGGCATCGATTTGACCCTTGATCGCGGTCAGATGCTTGGGCTCATTGGCGAGTCAGGTGCCGGTAAATCAACAATAGGTCTTGCCGCAATGGGATTCGCTCGACCCGGATGCCGATTTTCAGGCGGGGAAATCCTGTTCGACGGAGTAGATCTCAGGGAATTGCGCCGCAAGGATCGACGCTCGCTGCGTGGCGTCCGTATTGCCTATGTGGCTCAAAGCGCTGCCGCTTCGTTCAATCCTGCCCACCGTTTGATCGATCAGTTTTCTGAAATCCCCGTCGAGCATGGCATATCCTCAAAATCTGAGGCCGAGGCCGACGCTATTGATTTGTTCACTCGGCTCAAAATGCCGTTCCCCGATGTAATCGGGTTCAGGTACCCCCATCAGGTGTCCGGCGGGCAATTGCAGCGCGCCATGACAGCAATGGCTTTATCGTGCAGACCCGACCTGATAATTTTTGATGAACCGACGACGGCTCTGGACGTCACCACCCAGATCGAGGTGTTGGTAACTATTCGCGACGTTGTCAAACAGTTCAATACAGCCGCCATCTACATCACCCACGATCTGGCCGTTGTCGCCCAGATGTCCGACAAGATTATCGTCCTGCGTTATGGCGAGAAGGTCGAGGAAGCCGAAACTCGTGTCATGCTGTCCGATCCCAAACAGGACTACACGAAATCGTTATGGGCCGTGCGGTCGTTTACAAAATCATCGAAACCGCCAGAACATGAACAAGTCCCCCTGATGAGGGTCGAACATGTGACAGCGGCGTATGGCAAGGATGTTATACTGAAGGATATTTCTTTCGACATTCACAGGGGCCAGACCGTTGCCGTGGTCGGTGAATCGGGCAGTGGTAAAAGCACCACCGCACGGGTAATCACCGGACTGTTGCCACCATTGCAGGGCTCCGTCTTTTTTGATGGCGTTCCCTTGCCGGCCGATTACCGCAAACGTTCAAAAGACCAATTGCGGCAAGCGCAGATGATCTACCAGATGGCCGATACGGCGGTGAACCCGCGCCATAAAATCCGTGATATCATTGGCAGACCATTGTCGTTCTATCTTGGTCTTGGCGGGGCAAAACTTGAGCAACGCATACGCGAGTTGCTGGATATGATTGAGCTTGACCCCGATGTGTTCATTGACCGTTATCCGGGCGAGCTTTCCGGTGGTCAGAAGCAGCGCGTCTGTATTGCCCGCGCCCTGGCTGCGGAACCGAAGTTTATCATCTGTGACGAAGTAACCTCGGCCCTGGATCAGCTGGTTGCTGAGGGTATACTGAAACTTCTCGACAGGTTGCAGCAGGAATTCAATCTGGCCTATATGTTCATCACCCACGACCTTGCGACCGTGCGGGCCATTGCCGACCGGGTAGTGGTTATGCTGCAAGGCGAAATCGTCGAACAAGGCTCTAAAGACACAGTCTTCAGCCCGCCCCATCATGAATACACAAATTTGCTGCTATCGTCGGTGCCTGAAATGGACCCGGACTGGCTGGATAATATGTTGAAAAGTAAAGTAGACAGCCCGGATATCGTGCGCAGCTCTGATATTATTCGATAAGCCAACGCAAGCAGATTATTCCTTTCGGCACGTCATAGTCTCGTGAAGCGATCTGGCCTCTGCCTGTCGACGCTGATCCGGTGGTGACGTAAAGACATTTTATCCGGGTCACATGATGAAGTTAGACAGGTGGCGTCCCCTACGGGAGAAGATCGCCAGTTTCGAGATCGGTTTAATACCAAGGGGTTATCTTCCCGGCGAGCCTGTCCTATTAACTGTGTAAGCGACCATGATGTAACCTCCATTTAGGGAGAATAAACACATGGCTATCAAGCAAGATATTATCGACGAACTTCTGACTGATTATAAGAACCCTGAAGACCTGCTTGGCGAAGACGGTATTTTCAAGGAGT
>JACNJU010000191.1 GCA_014382375.1 Rhodospirillaceae bacterium | reverse complement strand
AGGCAGTGGCCATTCCGACGTCGACCCATCGCCGGTTCGATTGGAAAATATCCATCAATAACCGCCCTCAATAAACTCGTTCGCACACTATATAGTGTGACGCCCCCAATATCCAACACTAAATAATTCCAGGCTCTGAGTTAAGCTCATGGAGTCACAGGGTTCTTTTGGTTTGGCCTTTCTCTAATTTTAGCTTAAATCCACCGTTAAATCGGATGACATTGTTGTTCCCGCCCGTTCATGTGGCTATCCTTGAGAAACAATGGCTCAGAACAATCGACAAAGAGGTGGCAGGGCGAAAACCCTGGCCGAACACGTTGGCAAGATTACCAAACCGATCTTCGGTGTGCGCGGTTTCGCCGATGCCGCCATCATCAACGACTGGCCGGTAATTGCCGGTGAACATTTGGCGGCTCACAGCGCGCCGGAAAAAATCCACTACTCCCCGGGCAACAAAGACAAAGGCGTCTTGCATTTGCGTATCGATAACGGCGGGCTAGCAACGTATGTTCAACATCAGGGAGACGTCCTGATCGAAAAGATTAACACCTATTTCGGCTATGCCGCCGTTGAGCGTATTTATATTAATCAGGGCCCCCTACCGGAACGGTCAAAAACTGTACCGCCACCGGTTCCGCCTTTGCCTGAAACAGAAGAACGGGTCCTGTTAAAAAATTTAAGTGATATTGAAGATGAGGATTTACATCAGGCCCTTGAGGGTCTGGGGCGTGCTGTCTTGGGTAAAACTCTCAAACAAAAGCCTTAAACACGCCGATAACGGCCTGACTTCGAAAAACTGTCCACAGGGAGCGTTGAAAAGGAGTCGACTCTGTACTTGAGGCGATTCTATAGTCCATTTAATATATTCTACATATTGTGTTATCGGAGGGTGTTTTGGCTCGTTACCTACTAGGGATAGCAGTTTCCATTTTCATGTTTGCGGCCACTTCAGGTTTTGCAGAAAATGCCCCGCTGGCTGAGGCCATGGCTGAGAAATCCATCGGTCGCGCCGATGCACCGGTCACCATGATCGAATATTCCTCCCTGACCTGTCCGCACTGCGCAGCGTTTCACAAAGACGCCCTGCCCAGCATAAAAAGGGATTTTATCGACACCGGTAAAGTACGGATTGTTTTTTGGGATTTCCCGCTTGGCAATCTGGCCATGGCGGCGGCGATGGTGGCCCGTTGTTCGGGCCAGAAAAACTACATACCGATGATCGACGCCTTTTTCCAGTCGCAGGAAACGTGGGCGCGCAGCGATACCCCCTTTGACGCCATCGCCGGAATCGCCCGCCTGAGCGGCATGACGGTCGATGATCTTGATAATTGCCTCGACGATCAAGCCCTCCTCAATGCCTTGAGTGATAAAAAGAATGAGGCTGCCAATATTCTCGGCGTTGAATCGACACCGACATTTTTCATTGAGGGCGTCAAAATTCCCGGCAATCTACCTTACGAAGACTTCAAGGATATTCTGAACAAGGCGCTAGCCAAAAAACAATAAAAGAAACCGGCTTTTTTCTAACCTTCAGGAAACCAACTATTGCTCCGTTTTTCGAAACTCAGACTTGCAGGATTTAAGTCATTCGTCGATCCGACCGAATTACTTATTGAGCCCGGCCTGACCGGCGTTGTTGGTCCCAACGGCTGCGGCAAGTCCAATCTGGTTGAAGCCCTGCGCTGGGTGATGGGCGAAACATCGGCCAAACAAATGCGCGGCGGCGGCATGGAAGACGTCATCTTCGGTGGCACCTCGGAACGCCCGGCCCGCAACATCGCCGAAGTGGTGCTCAATCTGGGCAACGCCGAACGCACGGCCCCTGCCCAGTTCAACGAATTCGACGAGCTTGACGTCAGCCGCCGCATCGAGCGAGAAAAAGGTTCCACCTACCGGGTCAACGGCAAGGAAACACGGGCCAAGGACGTGCAACTCCTGTTCGCCGATTCAGCCACCGGGGCCCGTTCCACGGCGATGGTCAGCCAGGGTCGCATCGGCGCTGTCATTGCCGCCAAACCCGAACAACGCCGCTCGTTGCTGGAAGAAGCCGCCGGTATCACCGGCCTGCATACGCGTCGCCACGAGGCCGAATTGCGTTTGCGCGGGGCGGAAACCAACCTGGAACGACTGGAAGATATTCTGGGTACCCTTGAGCTCCAGATGCAGGGTCTGAAAAAACAAGCCCGGCAGGCCAACCGTTACCGCAATCTGTCAGACCATATCCGCAAGGCCGAAGCGACCCTCTACCATCTGCGCTGGGTCCAGGCGAGTGGAGAACTGGACGCCCACCGCCAGGAACTTATCGCTGCCGAAAACACGGTCCAGGAACTGACCCGCCTGGCCGCGACCAATTCCACGGCCCAGGCAGAAGCCGCAACCGACCTGCCCGACTTGCGTGCCAGAGAAGCCGAAACGGCGGCGCAACTGCACCGCCTGACTGTCGCACGCGACAGCCTTGAGGCGGAAGAGCAACGCATTGCAGCGGCCAACGCCGAGGGCGTTCGGCGGCTTCAGCAAATTGCCGCCGACATCGAGCGGGAAAAAGCCCTCGCGGATGATGCCACTCAGGCCATGGCCGCCCTTGAGACGGAACGCCAAACCATTGACGCGGCCCGTCAGGGCGAGGAAGAAGATGGCCAGCAGGCCCAGGAAAAACTGATCGAGGCCAATGCCCGCGTCGCCGAACTGGACGCGGTGTTGACCGAACTGACCGACCAGCTTGCCGATAACGAAGCCAGACGCGCCAGTCTGCACCGGACAATGGATGACCTGACCCACCGCAGCGAACGCCTGAAAGCCCGCGCCGCCGATACCGAGGAGCAACGTGCCCGTCTTGAGACGGAAGCCATCGACGCCGCTGTTCTGGCAGATGCCGAAGCGACTCTGGAGAAACACCAAAACGCTCTGCAAAATGCCCGAAGCCGGGCCGAAAGCGCCGAACAAACCCGCGCCGAGGCAACTGATAACATCTCCCGCTCTGTTTCCCATCAGCACGCCACTCAATCGACATTGACCCGGCTGCTGGCCGAGGAGCAGGCCCTGGCCGACGTTCTGAAAGCCGGCGATCCCGGAGACTGGCCAGCAATGATAGACCAGGTCAGCGTCAATCCGGGCTTCGAGGCGGCCCTTGGCGCGGCCCTTGGCGAAGACCTTTCCGCCTCCAGCGAGGAGCCGGCACCGGTGCGCTGGCGCACTTTGCTTCCGTTCAATCAACCGACAAGCCTGCCCGGTGGAGCCGAACCCTTGAGCCGTTTCGTTTCCGGCCCACCGGCCTTGACCCGCTGCCTCAGCCAGATTGGCATTGTCGAAGATGAAGACGTCGGCAACCGCCTTGCCGATGACCTCAAGCAGGGCCAGTCCCTGGTCAGTCGTGACGGGGCCATGTGGCGCTGGGACGGCTTTACCATGTCTGCCGGGGCCGAAACCGCAGCCGCAGCCCGCCTTCAGCAACGCAATCGCCTGAACACTATTCGCGATAGCCTTGCTGACGCGCGCGCTGCTGTCGCCGCCAGCGATGCCGCTGCCGCAAATGCTCGCGAAAATGCCGATCAGGCGCAAGCGGCGGAACGCGAAGCCCGGGCCGATGTCAGCAGCGCCGACGCAGCCTACGGTCAGGCCCGCAACGCGCTTACCGAGATCAAGGAAAAAGCGGCCCATCATTCTTCCAGACTTTTGGCGATGATCGAAATGGCGGCTTCCATCAAGACAGACCAGGAGGAAACCGACGCCCGCGCCCTTGAGACCCGGGAAACGCTGGCGGCCCTGCCCAATGCCGAGGCGGCGCGCGACAAGATCGCTTCCCACCGGGCCGACCTGGCCGAACGGCGAACCGTTCAGGTGGAAAGTCAAAGCGCCTTCGATACGCTGGTTCGTGCCGCCGAAGAACGCCGCCGCCGCCTGGCCGATATTGAACGCGAACTGACAAGCTGGCAGCAACGCATCGAAGGGGCAACGCACCGGATCGACCAGTTGAACGAACGCCAACTGGCAGAGAGCGCTGAAATTGACCGGCTTGCCGCCCTGCCCAAGGAAATCGAAGCCAAGCGCATCGTCCTGATGGAAAACATCGAGCAGTCAGAATCCACCCGCAAACAATCAGCCGACAAGCTGGCTGTCGCCGAGACCCGCCTCGCCGAGGCCAACAAGGCCCTGCGCAGCGCAGAAGCCGACCTGGCCCAGGCGCGGGAAAACCGGGTCCGCTATCAGGGCTTTGTCGATCAGGCCGAGCAAGCAATTGAAGGCATTGTCGAACGGGTGCTGGACAAACTGGACGCCACACCGGACCAGTTGTTCGACATTGCTGCCCTTAATAAAGACAAGGAACTTCCCGACATGGAGGCCAGCGAGCGCAAGGTCGAGCGCCTGCTCCGCGAACGCGACACCATGGGCCCGGTCAACCTGCGCGCCGAACAGGAAATGCAGGAATTGACCGAACAGGTCGAAACACTGTGTAGCGAGCGCGACGACCTGACCGAAGCGATTGCCAAACTGCGCAAGGGCATTGCCGAATTGAACCGGGAAGGCCGGCAGCGTCTCCTCGCTTCTTTCCACGAGGTCGACAAGCACTTTCAGGAACTGTTCGTGCGCCTGTTTGGTGGTGGTCGCGCCCATCTGACGTTGACCGACAGCGACGACCCGCTGGAGGCCGGTCTGGAAATCATGGCCAGTCCGCCAGGCAAACGCCTGCAAGTGTTGTCGCTGCTGTCGGGTGGTGAGCAGGCCTTGACGGCGCTGGCCCTGTTGTTCGGCGTCTTCCTGACCAACCCGGCGCCGATCTGCGTGCTCGACGAAGTTGACGCACCGCTGGATGACGCCAACGTCGACAGATTCTGCTCAATGTTGACCGAAATGGCCGGCTCCGGTCACACCCGCTTCCTGGTCATCACCCATCACCGCCTGACCATGGCCCGCATGGACCGCCTGTTCGGCGTCACCATGTCGGAACGCGGCGTCTCGCAACTGGTTTCCGTCGACCTGAAAATGGCCGATGAGCTCAGGAAAACCGCTTAACAGTTTCCCCTCAAGCGCCGGGCGAGGCCTGCGGCTTCTCAATCCCCGAAAACCCCTTGGGCTCACCACAGTCGCGGCGGCCCGTAGCCGCGGGCTTGAAGGCAGTCTGAGAACCCGGTATTTACGCGTAATGCTCCTGTTGCCTTTTGAGCCTTGACTTACAGTGGAACCAGCCATGCAGCAGGCGCAATGCTGCACTGCAACATTACCGTTTAACCTTTGATTACAAAGGGTTTATAATGCTTTCTAGGATGTGGCTATCGATGCGGATACGAAAAGGAGTTTCACCATGAACAACTTAGCAAATGATCAGCTCATGGCGAGAGATGAAACGGTTTCGCGCCAACCCGTAGCCTTGATTGACGCTGCCCGCTCAGAGCAATCCCGGATAATCGCGGATCTGCTTATGACGGCGGGCAGGGCAATTGCCAGATTGGTCAAAAGCATTCCCTGGACCACTGACATGGAGGCCCACCGTTTCAGAAAAGCTGTGGGCGAACTGGAAGCATTAAGTGATCGAATGCTGGCGGATATTGGGGTGGAGCGCCGAATGATTCCTGAAGTCGTTCGTGAGATAATGGCGGCCGAAAAGCAAAAAGTTGCCGTTGTTAAGCCGGATACCCAAGCGAGCAGCAAACGCAAAACCGTCCCACTGGCGGCCAATTGCAACGAGATCGAAAAGCATCACCACGCCGCCTAGGCATGTGCTTGCCTGCAATGTCGGGCCTGTAGAGAAGTATGCGCAAACAGCCCGTTGTCGCTGTATGCGTAATTTCGTCTCTGATTTTTCTAATATTATCAAATGGTTATGTAGGACCTATTGGTCCTTGACAGGGTCCGTGCCGGGCTTTAATTTTCGCTTCGTTTTGAGGCACTAGTTCCAACCCTGCCGGGGGCTCTTAAAGGCGCTGATCAAATGAGCGACAAGAAGTCCACGGAAGACCTGGAAGACCTTGACAAGCGCCTTCTTCAGGCACGCGAAAAGAGCCACACTGGCAAGACTTCTGGCCTGTCTTCGGGCAGTCAGGAAATGTCGGGTTACAGTATGGCCATTCGTATCGGCACCGAATTGGTGGCGGCCTTGATCGTTGGTGTGGGAATCGGGTACTTTCTTGATAACTGGCTGGATACGAAGCCCTGGTTCTTGGTAGTATTCTTTTTCCTCGGTGCGGCTGCCGGGGTTTTGAATGTTTACAGGGCCGCTAGCGGGCTTGGCATGGCCGTTGGATATGCAGAAGACAAAGAGCCTACCGGGGGTGTCCCCTCGCAGATGAAACAGGATAATGCGCCGGCTGGCGCATATGAAAACAACAAGGAAACGGGCGGCAAATAACGTGGCTAACCCCCTAGAGCAATTTCAAATCAAAACCCTGGTCCCCATTCAAATGGGCAGTGTCGATGCGTCGTTGACCAATGCCGGCCTGTTCATGGTCATCACGGTCGCTGCCATTTCGCTTTTCCTGAGCCTGGGGATGCGTCAACGCTCCCTGATCCCTGGTCGCTGGCAATCCATGGCCGAGCTCAGTTATGAATTCATCGCAGGAATGATACGCGATAATGTCGGCAGTGAAGGGCGCAAGTATTTTCCGTTCATCTTCTCCCTGTTCATGTTTATCCTGTTTGCCAATCTGATCGGCCTGATCCCCTACGCCTTTACCTTCACCAGTCATATTGCCGTGACCTTTACCATGGCCATGGTGGTATTTTTGGGCGTTACGGTGATCGCCATCATTCGCCACGGGCTTCATTTTTTCACGCTTTTCCTGCCCAGTGGCGTTCCCATGGTGATGGCCCCGGTACTGATCCCCATTGAGGTCTTGTCCTATCTGTCGCGACCGATCAGCCTTTCCATCCGCCTGTTCGCCAACATGATGGCCGGACACACGATGATGAAGGTGTTCGCGGGCTTTATTATTCCGCTGGGTATTCTGGGTGGCTGGGCACCACTTGGTGTTGATGTTGCCCTGACCGCTTTTGAATTTCTGGTGGCGTTCCTGCAGGCTTATGTGTTCACCGTGTTGACGTGCCTGTATCTGAACGATGCCATTCACCTGCATTAGGTGCTAAGGAAACTTACACTTTTCGCTTAACAACAACTTTGATTAATTTTAGCAACTTAAGGAATTTGGATTATGGAACTTGATGCCGCAAAAATGATTGGCGCTGGTCTTGCCGTTATCGGACTGGGTGGTGTTGGTGCCGGTATCGGTAACATCTTTTCATCACTGATCAGCTCCATCGCACGTAACCCGGCCTCTCGTGGTCAGGTTTTTGGCCTAGCCATGCTTGGCTTCGCCCTGGTTGAGGCCGTTGCGCTATACGCGCTGCTGATCTCGTTCCTGATCCTGTTCACCTAAGAACAGAATTTAGATCAGGAGCATTTCATGCGGATCTTGAAACCCGCGGTAACGTCGATTACCGGCCTGGCAGCCCTTCTCGCCATGGGCAGCACCCCTGCCCATGCCGCAGGTCTGCCGCAGCTTGATGTTTCGACTTTTCCGCCGCAGCTGATCTGGCTGGGCCTTACCTTTGTCGTGCTCTACGTCACGATGTCGCGTATCGCCCTGCCCAAAATCTCCCAGGTTCTGGAAGAACGTCAGCACAGGATCGATGACAATCTGAAAAAGGCCGAAACCCTGAAGGAAGAGGCCGAAGCCGCAGCCCAGGCTTACGAGGCGGCCCTCGCCAAAGCCCGCAGCAAAGCCCATCAGATCATGCTTGAAACCCACAACGCCATCGCTGAAAAAGCCGCCGAGACTCAAGGCGAAGTCGGCACCAGGCTGGAAAGCCAGATCAAGGATGCCGAAGGCCGTATCCTTGAAGCCAAGAATGCGGCCATGGCGGGTTTAAGCGCAGTTGCCGCCGAAGTCGCTCTCAGCGCCTGTCAAAAAGTATCCGGCGAGACCTTAAGCGAGGCCGATGTGAGCAAGGTCGTCAGCACCGTTATGGAGGAACGCCAATGATCAGCGTCGCTCATGCCGCCGAAGCCGCTGGCGAAGCCGCCGCTCACGGTGCTTTCTATGAAGACCCGCAATTCCTGGTCCTGGTTGCCTTCGTCATCACCATTGCGGCAGCCGGTAAAACTGTTTACCAGAAAATTTCAGCCGCCCTTGATGTGCGATCCGAGGCGATCCGCACTGAAATAGAAGAGGCAACCCGTCTTCGCGAAGAAGCACAGGAACTGCTGGCATCTTACGAGCGCAAACAACGCGACGCCGCCGGTGAAGCCACGGAAATTGCCGAACGGGCCCGCAAGGAATCTGAATACCTTGTCGATAAAGCAGCCAAAGAGCTGGATGAACTGGTCGCCCGACGCGAACGTCAGGCCACCGACCGGATCGCCCAGGCGGAAGTTTCAGCCCGCGACGAAATCCGCGCCGCCGCCATCGACGTCGCCCTGGAAGCAAGCCGCCGCATCCTGGCTGATACTGTTTCCGGTAAAAAAGGCAACGCCCTGATCGACGCCGCCATCGACGAGCTGCCCTCGAAGCTGCATTAACCTTCCGCCAACTCCAGCCATTCCTGCTCGCTTAAACAGGTAACGCCCAGCTCCCCGGCCCGGCGCGCCTTTGATCCTGCGTCTGCACCTATCACCACGTAGTCGGTCTTTTTAGAAACCGATCCGGCCACTTTGGCGCCCAGGCTTTCGGCCCTGGCCTTGGCCTCGCCGCGGCTCATGGTTTCAAGGGAACCGGTGAAGACCATTGTTTTGCCGGCAATCGGTGAAGAGCCAGTGTCGGGGGTGATAAAATCCTTGATGGTCAGTTGTGCTTCAAGATCGGCAACCACAACCCGGTTGTGCTCTTCATTAAAAAATTCGATCAGGTCTTCGGCAACCGACGGACCGATACCGTCAATATTGGTCAGGTCGCCGAAGGCTTCTGAACCATGAATTTTGGCATCCCTCATGGCGCTTCGCCAGGCGTCCAGCGAGCCATACTGCCTGGCCAGCAACCTGGCCGTCGCCTGTCCAACCTGGGGAACCCCAAGGGCATAGATAAACCGATCGAGAGAAATCGTCCGGCGTTCCTCGATAGAGGCAATCAGATTTTCCACGGACTTGCCGCCCCAGCCTTCTTTTTTTGAAATGGCGTCCGCATGGGCCGCGAGACGGAAGATATCTGCCGGTGACGAAATCAGGCCATCACTGATAAAGCCCTCCACATGCTTACCGCCCATGCCTTCGATATCGAAGGCATTTCGAGAGACGAAATGTTTCAGGCGTTCTACTGCCTGGGCCGGACACACCAGCCCGCCGGTGCAGCGCCGGACGACCTCGCCTTCCTCGCGCACCGCATGACTGCCGCATTCCGGACAGGTTTCGGGAAAAAAGTAGGGTTCACTCGTCGCCGGACGTTTGTCCGCCACCACTTCAACGACCTGCGGGATGACATCACCGGCCCGCTGGATGACGACCGTATCGCCAATGCGGACGTCTTTACGGACAATTTCATCCTCGTTATGGAGAGTCGCATTGGAGACGACCACCCCGCCGACGGTAACCGGGGCCAGCCGCGCCACCGGCGTCAACGCGCCGGTACGGCCAACCTGAATATCGATGGCGTTAATGACGGTCGTCGCCTTCTCCGCCGGGAATTTATGGGCGATAGCCCAGCGCGGGGCACGAGAGACGAAGCCGAGGCGCGCCTGATAATCAAGACGGTTGACCTTGTAGACGATGCCGTCGATATCGTAGTCCAAGCCTGCCCGTCCCGTATTCAGGCGGTCATAGAAGGCGAGCACGGATTCTGTATCGGCACAGAGTGTTGTTTCGTCATTGGTCGGGAAGCCCCAGCTTTTGAGTTTTTCAAGAATGCCCCAATGGGTTTCGGCGATGGGCGCGGAGACCTCACCCAAAGCGTAGGCAAAAAATGATAGCGGGCGTTTGGCAGTAATTGAACTATCGAGCTGGCGCAAACTTCCAGCGGCGGCGTTACGCGGGTTAGCAAAAATCTTTTGCCCGGCCTTTTCCTGGGCCGCGTTGAGGGCCAGGAAGTCGCTACCAGACATATAAACCTCGCCGCGCACTTCCAGCACATCGGGAACATCGTCTGGCAATGTTTCGGGGAAGTCTTTCATGGTGCGTACATTGGTCGTGACATCCTCACCCGTTGCGCCATCGCCGCGGGTCGCGCCCTGAACAAAAATTCCCTTCTCGTAACGCAGCGAGATGGACAGGCCATCAATCTTGGGCTCTGCGACCATTTCCAGGGGAACTGCGGGATCATCATGCAGTTCTTTCAGGAAACGCCGCACCCCATCGACAAATTCCCGGTAATCATCTTCGCTAAAGACATTGCCCAGGGACAACATGGGCAGGGCATGAGTTACTTTAGAAAAACCCGTGGCAACGGCAGCACCAACCCGCTTTGAGGGGCTGTCATCGCGAATATAATCAGGGAACAGCGCTTCAATATCGCTGTTACGCTTCTTTAAAGCGTCGTAGTCGGAATCAGAGATTTCAGGATCGTCTTTTTGATGGTAGGAGAGATCATGTTTTGCGATTTCTTTGGCCAGGGCCTCCAGTTCGGCAATCGCCTCAAGCGGCATCAGGTTTTCGGGCGCTGTTTCCCGGCTCACCGGCCGACGCCTTGAAGCAAGCTGTCTGCAGCGGCCCGGGCTTCCTCTGTGACCTCGGCCCCGGCCAACATGCGGGCCAGTTCTTCTTTACGGGCATCGCTTGTCAATGTCTCGATGGCGGTGCGCACCTGGCCCGCGTCACCGGACTTGGACACCCGCCAGTGATAGGCCCCGCGCGAGGCAACTTGTGGGGAATGGGTTACGACAAGAACCTGTGCTCCTTCGGACAATGTGGACAGGCGCTCGCCAACGGCGGCGGCGACCGCACCGCCAATCCCGGCGTCGACTTCATCGAAGATGATTGTTGGAATTTTATCGGACGACGCCAGCACCGCCTTCAGGGCCAGCATAAAGCGCGACAACTCGCCGCCGGAGGCAATCCGGTTAAGGGGGCCAGCCGGGGAACCGGGGTTTGTCGACACCTCAAAGATGACCTTGTCACATCCGTGTTCACCCCAGGCCGCCTCCTCCTGCTCTTCGATACAGGTCACGAAGACCGCTTTTTCCATCTTTAACGGCGCCAGTTCCTGACCGACCGCCTTATCAATTTGGTCGGCCGCTTTGGTCCGCGATTTTGACAACGACCGGGCGGCAGTTTCATAAGCGTCGCGGGCATCCTGTTCGGCCTTTTTTAATTGAACCAGCCGCGCACCACCGTCTTCCACAGCGGCCAACTGGCCTTGCATACGGGCCAGCAAATCAGCCAGATCATCAACTTCGACATTGTGTTTGCGAGCCTGGGCGCGCAGGGCGAACAGGCGCTCTTCAACCGCTTCGAGCTTTTGCGGATCAAGATCAATTTCGCTGCTGGCTTTTTCCAGCAGGGCCTGACCTTCGGCAGCTTCGATAGCAGCCCGGTCCAGTGTGGCAATCGCTTCATCAAGGCGCCCATTGGCTTTATCGGCGACCTGTTCCAGCCTGTGGGCCACCGTACGCAGTCCTTCTTCCGGCCCATCAGAACGGTTCAGCTCGCCCAGGGCCTTGTTCATGGCGTCGATCAGATGCTCGCCGTGCATCATCATGGTGCGTTTTGCGGCCAACGCCTGATCTTCCCCTGCCTTGGGGTCCAGATCGCCCAGTTCACCGATGGCATGAACCAGGAAGTCCTGGTCACGACGGGCCGCCGCCATTTCATTTTCCGCCTGGGCGTGGGCCTCTATAGCGGCGCGCCACTGCCGCCACAGGTTCGAGACCTCGCCAATCACCCCTTTCAGGCCGCCGTATGAATCAAGCAGACCGCGATGATTGGCAGGGCTGAGCAGGCGTTGGCTTTCAAATTGGCCATGAACTTCAACCAACGTCTCGCCCAACAGTTTAAGAAGGGTGACGCTGACCGGCTGGTCATTGACAAAGGCCCGGGACCTGCCGTCCGCGCCCAACACCCGGCGCAAAATCAGCAAATCCTCGTCCGCCGCCAAGCCGTGCTCGTCGAGCAAGGCGTCAAGGCTGTTATCGCTCTTTAAATCGAAGGTGGCGCTGACCACTGCCTGCTTGGCCCCGTGGCGAACCAGCCGGGTTTCGGCGCGCATTCCCAGGGCCAGTCCCAGGGCATCAAGAAGAATAGATTTACCGGCCCCGGTTTCGCCGGTCAAAACGCCAAGCCCTGCCTCAAAAGTCAATTCCAGACGTTCGATCAGGACAACATTGGCGATGGATAGGGATTGTAGCATTGATCTGAATTACCACAGCCTGTACCAGGGATCATCTTTCTCAGGCTTGACAATCTTGCCTTCGACCAACCCGTAAGCATCCGTATACCACTCGCTTCCCGGAAAATTATGCCCCAGCACGGCGGCGACCTTTTGCGCTTCCAGCGTTATGCCAAGCGCCACATAGGATTCGGCCAACCGGTGCAGGGCTTCAGGCACATGGGTCGTGCTTTGGAAATTATCGATGACGATTTTGAAGCGGTTTATGGAAGCCAGATACTGTCCCTGCTTCAGGTAATAACGGCCGATCTCCATCTCTTTTCCAGCCAGATGGTCGCGCGTCAAATCAAGCTTCAACTTGGCATCCTTGGCGTATTTCGATGACGGGAAGCGTTTGACCAGCTCATCGAGGGTCAACATGGCGAGTTCGGTCATTTTCTGATCACGGGTAATATCGGAAATCTGCTCGTAATAACAAAGCGCCTTCAGATAATAGGCGTATGGCACGTCGGGGTTGGATGGATGCAACTGAATGAAGCGGTCAAGGGCGACAACAGCACTATCATAGGAGTCGTCCTGATAATAACTGTAGGCAGACATAAGCTGCGCCTTGGTCGCCCATGTTGAATAGGGATGCTGGCGCTCGACCTCGTCGAACATGATGGCGGCATCCTTATAGTCCCCTTCCTGAAGGACATTAAGGGCGTCGTTGTAAATTTCATTAACCGGGCGCTCAACATATTCGGGCAGTGCATCTTCGGTCGTGCAGGCGGCGAGAAGAAACAGCCCGGCGAATACGAAGAAGGCCCCAAAGTGGCGTGTTTTGACGTGACGGTTCATTCTTATCCTTACCCTTAAACTGGTGACCGGCGAACTATATCACGGTGGGCCAAGGGCGCATGGGAAAAGGATAAAAATCAGGCATAAAAAAAGACGGGAAAATCCCGCCCTTTTTGCATTGCCAATCGGAAATCAGGAAATCCGGTTCAAGCGGTCGCCGCCAGCGCCGGGGCCGCCACCTCGCCAGACCAGACACGACGCGATTTTTTGGCCGCGCTGCTGCCTACAGGCATGGTTTCGTAGCACCAGGCTTCATCATTGGCAAACAACGCCTGAAGAAGCTTGTTATTGGAAGCGTGACCGGTACAAACACCATGGAAATGGCCAAGCAGTCCACCGCCGGCAAGATACAGATCGCCAACAGCATCGAGAACCTTGTGACGGACGAATTCATCGGTGTAGCGCAGACCGTCTTCGTTAATCACCTTGTCGCCACTAACGACAACGGCGTTATCAAGCGAACCACCCTTGGCCAGCCCAGCGGCGCGCAGGGCTTCAACTTCGTGCAGAAAGCCGAAAGTACGGGCACGGGAAACTTCCTTTTTGAAGGTTTCACCAGCCATGCCGATTGATATCGACTGGCGGGAAATGGCAGCGCTTTCAAAATCAATATCGAAATCGATGCTGAAACTTTCCGCCGGGACAAGAGTGGCAACACTATCGCCATCTTCGACCGTTATTGTCTTGAGAACACGGATAAAGCGACGCGGAGCGTCCTGCTCGATGGTACCGGCGCATTCAACCAGGAAAACAAACGGTGCGGCGCTGCCATCCATGACGGGAACTTCCGGGCCATTTACCTCGATCACCGCATTATCGATGCCCGAACCACCGAGTGCCGCCATCAGGTGTTCAACAGTGGCAATGGTGACACCGTCCTTGTTACCCAGGGTCGTACACAGGGTTGTTTCGACGACATTGTCCCAGGTCGCCGGAATACTGGCGCCCCCACCGGGAATGTCTGTACGTTTGAAAACGATACCGCTATCAGGTTTGCCGGGCATAAGGGTCATTGAAACCTTGTCGCCGGAATGAAGGGCGACGCCCGTGCAACTGATGGAACTCTTGAAGGTCTTCTGCTTAATCATGCTCGGTTCTTTGTTTTGTACACCCGAATCCACCTTAAGAAACTTTGCCCGAAACCGGTTAATATTCAGTCAAGGAACATGTGGGTGCGGTTCACTTGCAAATAAAAAAAGAAAGCTTCAAGGGTGTTTCTAACAACCTCCCTTGAAGCTTTCAAATCACTCTTTGTTACCGAATGTTACGTTAGTTTCAGTAACATAACCTTCAGTTCGCCTGACGACGCAGGAACGCCGGAATATCAAGCAAATCCTCCTCGGGTTGCGAAGATTCCAGGCGGTCGGCCTGATCGAGGCCACCAAGACTATTTTGCTCTTTTGCAAGCTCGGGGGCAGGTTCAGGAGTCGGTACAGGGCTCGAGGCAAGAACCGGGGCCGGGATCGGCGTCGGTGCCTTTGGCTTGAACATCACAGGTTCTGCCGGTTCACTGGACTCTGCATTGCCGCCTGCCAGCCCGGTAACCCGTGCGAATAGACCCATTCCCTTTGCTTTTGGAGCGCTGGCAGCCGGTTTTTCTTCCCTGCTTTTGGCGCCGTTAGCCATGGCCGCAGCGGCGAAGGGATCTGCTGGTTTGACAGCTTCCTCACCGGTGGCGCTCATCGGGGTATCGGGAATGAAGACGTCCTCTTCGTTCTGTCCCGGAGTTGCTGGCGCAGGTTCACCCTGATCGATCACCCGTTCCGCAGCAACTTCTGCTTCGGTTTCAAGTTCTGGTTCAGCTTGTGTTTCAGCGACAGTCTCCCCGACACTCTCGGTGATCGTGTCTTCGGCTTCGGCCATATCGAGGGCTGCCCGAGTCGATTCGGCAGTCGGAATATCAAGATCGACGTCATCCTCAATCGCCGTATTTTGCGTCGATGCGGTGGCCATGCCTGCAAGATCAACAAATGACTGATCTTCCACCGTTTCGGGGGTCGCCGTTTCAGCCACGGCGGGTGTTGGAGCCGCCTCTTCAACTTTCGAGGCGCTTTCTTCAATAACCTGACGAGCAACAGGAGAAGAAACCGACAGGAAGGTTTGAGCCGGTGCCGCCATTGCTTCGCGGTCCATGCCGGTGGCGACAACAGAAACCCTGATATAACCCTCAAGGCTGTCATCGAAGGTCGATCCAAAGATGATGTAGGCGTCCGTGTCGACTTCAGATCTGATCCGGTTCGCCGCTTCATCAGCTTCGAACAGGGTCATATCCTGGCCTCCGGTGATGTTGATCAAGACACCCTTGGCGCCGGCCATGGAACAATCATCGAGCAGCGGATTGGCAATCGCCGCTTCCGCAGCGTCAAGGGCCCGGCGTTCGCCTTCGGCCTCGCCTGTGCCCATCATCGCCTTGCCCATTTCACTCATCACAGAACGAATATCGGCAAAATCGAGATTGATCAGGCCGGGCATGACCATCAGGTCGGTAACCCCACGGACACCCGAATACAAGACTTCATCGGCCATATTGAAGGCGTCGGCGAAGGTGGTCTGCTCATTTGCCACCCTGAACAGGTTCTGGTTTGGAATGACGATCAGTGTATCGACAAACTGCTCAAGATCCTCGATGCCGGATTCAGCCAGTTTATAGCGGTGCATACCTTCAAACTGGAACGGTTTGGTGACGACACCGACCGTCAGGATGCCGCGTTCCTTGGCGGCCCTGGCGACCACCGGGGCGGCACCGGTTCCGGTTCCCCCGCCCATACCAGCGGCGATGAACACCATATGAGAATCCTTGATTTGCTCTTCGAGCTCGGCGAGGGATTCTTCAGCCGCAGCGCGCCCGACTTCCGGTTTGGAACCCGCACCCAACCCCTGGGTGATGGTTGCCCCCAACTGGATGCGGCTATCAGCCTTTGATTGGGACAAGGCCTGGGCATCGGTATTGGCGACGACAAAATCGACACCTTCGAGTTGTTTATCGATCATATTGTTAACCGCATTACCGCCGGCGCCGCCAACGCCAAAAACGGTAATCCGTGGTTTTAATTGTGGTGTGTCACTGTTCGGTATTGTCAGATTGATGCTCATGTCATCCTCCGATTTTGGTTAAAAGCAAATGAGTGATTTAAGAAAGTCCTGTAATTGGCCGTTTTTTGATTTTTTAAAGTCATTAAAAATTCTCCCTTAACCATTGACCGAGACGGGCAAACCGGCCGCTCGGCTCATCGTGCGGCCGATAAGCGCTTTTTGCTTCCTCGGCCGGGTTGTTAAATGCAAAATGAAGCAGCCCCGCAGATGTTGCGAAGGCTGGCCCGGAAACGGATTCAGCGAGCCCCGGTATGGGCTTTGGCCTGCCATGACGAACCTGTTTATCGAGAATCGATGCGGCCATCTCGCGAACACCGGGAAGTTGCGATGCGCCGCCGGTAAGGACGATGCGACGGCCTGCGACCTTGTCGAAACCGGCATCAACCAAGCGGCCCCGGATCATCTCGAACGTTTCTTCAATACGCGGGCGGATGATGCCGATCAGGACCGAGCGTGGAACCTGATTGGTCTCGCCGCTTTCCTCTTCCCCGATCAGTGGAACCTTGATGATTTCGTGATCGTCCGAAGGCGTTGGAATGGCGCTGCCGTATAGGGTTTTCATACGCTCGGCGTGAACCAGCGGGGTCGAAAGACCACGCGCGATATCGTTGGTGACATGAAGGCCGCCAACGGGAATGGAATCGATGTGAACCAGCTCGCCGTCAAAGAAAACCGAAATCGAGGTTGAGCCACCACCCATGTCGATGCAGGTGACACCCAGGTTTGTCTCGTCTTCGGCAATACAGGCGAGTGCCGATGCGTAAGACGTTACCACCTTGCCGCAAATATCCAGATGGCAACGGGTAATGGCCTGCTCAAGGTTGCGAAGCGGTCCGGTTGCGGCGCTGATAATGTGCATATTGACGCCCAGACGCTCGCCGTGAAGACCGCGCGGGTCGCGCACACCCTTGTTGCCATCGACGCTGTATCCAACCGGAATCAAATGGATCAGCTCACGTTCATTCTTCTCTGCTTCTGGTAGACCTGCCGGGTCCAGCAAACGCCTGAGGTCGTTATCACCGATTTCATGGCCGGCAATGGAAACTTCGTAAGCAATCAACCTGGACTGGGGAGCGCCGCATGAAACGTTTACGATGACATGGCGAATGTTCTCGCCCGTCATTTGTTCAGCCGCCTCGACTGTTGAACGGATCGTCGCCTCGGTGCGCTCCATATCGATAATCGAACCCGAACGCAAACCATGGGAAACCTGGTGGCCAATACCGACCACTTCAAAGCCCCCCTCACCGACAGGCTTGGCGATCAGGCAGCAGGCTTTCGTCGTTCCCAGATCAAGGGCGGCGACAAGACCTGAACGTACCTTGTTCTGGTCAATCCCGCTCATAACCTGTTTTGACTCTCTGTCAGACATTGCTCAGGTCTCCCTTTCTGGCGGAATTTTTATTTCCGGGCCATTCGGGGTTTTTCTGACAATCAGTCTGTCAGGCAATCTCAGGTCGAGCACCTTGACGTCACGACTCAAGATGCCATGACGACTTTCGTATTCAGCCAGCCGCGACCAGGCGGCAGCGGCCCGCTCGGCTGGCAGGCGGACATCGATGTCACCACGCAGCCGTACATTCCAGCGCCTTTGCCCAACCCGGACGGCAGATTTTGCCAGATCCATCAACTGCGGCTGGGTTTGCAGAATATCAAGCAAAGCAGCGGCGTTCTTCGGCGCATCTTCACCGACCACGACCAGTAGATCGGAAAATTGCTCAATGCTTTGATTTAAAATAACTTTTCCCATCTGGTCAATAAGGCTGAAACGGCCCTGACTTTGCCACAGCGCCAACGGCTGGCGCTCGACAACACTCAGCAAAATCGTATCGGGCAACATCCGTTCGACCGAGGCACTACCAATCCAGGGTAAAGCCTCGATACGGCGGCGTGCTTCCTCCAGGTCGTACGCAAGGATGGGCGCACCGCGGGCCAGCCTGACCGCCTTCATCAATTCCTCGCGGGTTGTCTGGGATCGACCAACGACAAGAACATCTTCAACCGTAAAGCCGAGTTTTCCTGACAAGGCGATCAGATTCCACTTGGCCTGATCAGCGGCCCGCCCAATTAGTCCGTTGTTCCACGTCCACATGCCACCGCCCGCTGCCGCCACCAGCATAACCACAGCCAGGGCGATCAGCGCCCCGCGCCTGCGCCAAATCGGTACCACCCGACGGCGCGGCTGACCACGCCTGGGTGATGGATCTTCGTTACCCACAAACCAGTTCAATATACTCATGGATCGCACTCCGCATTTTCAACCATCCAGGTGACCAGTTCCTCGAACGAGATGCCAACATGAGCCGCCTGTTCAGGAACCAGCGACGTCGGCGTCATGCCGGGTTGGGTATTGATTTCAAGCATGTACAGGCTGTCCCCGTCGAAACGGAAATCTGCCCTTGAGACGCCCCGACATCCGAGCGTTTGATGTGCCAGCACTGCCAGTTCCATGGCCTCGTCATAGATTTTCTCGTCAACGTCTGCGGGCAACACGTGCTGAGAGCCACCGTCTTCATATTTCGCCGAATAGTCATAAAAACCGTGATTTGTGGTGATTTCGGTGACCGTCAATGGTCTATCGCCCATCACCGAGACCGTCAGCTCCCGACCGCCGATGAAAGCCTCGACCATGACTTCTTCACCGTAGGGCCAACTGTCGTGCTCGAAGGGCAGTTCGTTCTCACCTTCTTCGACAATATAAACACCGACGCTTGACCCTTCATTGGTCGGCTTGATGACGTAGGGCCTGGCCATCACGTCACCTGAAAGAACATCGGCTCGGCTGACGATTTTATGTTCGGCAACCTTGATACCGACATTGGCGAAAAGCATTTTTGACATGGGTTTGTCCATCGCCAGAGACGACGCCAGCAAGCCTGAATGGGTATAGGGAATGTTCAGAATGTCGAGCAGCCCCTGTACGCAGCCGTCTTCGCCAAAGCGACCATGCAGGGCATTGAAAACGACGTCGGGTTTGGGATACAGGCGCGTCAGCAGGGAACCCATGTCGCGCTGCACATCGATGGTAGTGACCTGGAAACCGGCTTTCTTCAGACTGTTGGAGACGGCGGCACCACTGACCAGCGAGACTTCCCGCTCAGCCGACCAACCGCCCATCAGGATGGCAACGTTTTTACTCATGCTCCATGCTCCTCAAACACGCCGATGCGCCGGATTTCCCATTCCAGGGTGACCCCACTTTGCTCGAACACACGCCTGCGCACTTCCTCGCCAAGGCCTTCCAGATCGGCAGCACTAGCGGTGCCCGTATTGATCAGGAAATTACAATGGTGCTCGGAAACCATGGCACCGCCGCGGGTCAGGCCCCGGCACCCGGCCTTATCAATCAGCTCCCAGGCCCTGGCGCCCTCAGGGTTGGCGAAGGTCGAACCGCCGGTTTGCGAGCGCACCGGCTGATTTTGTTCCCGCGACGCCTTGATTTCAGCCATCCGACGGGTGATATCTGCAACCGGTTCCGAGCGCCCCTTGAACACGGCGTCAATAAACAGCCAGTCTTCGCTGACGCTGCTTGAACGATAGGCGAAGCCCATGTCTTCAGGGCTTAGTTGATGAAGAGCCCCGTTGTTGTCGATAGCGCGGGCACTGACCAGGATGTCCCCGAATTCCGAACCATAGGCGCCACCGTTCATGCGCAATCCGCCACCGATGGTGCCGGGAATACCGCTGAGGAATTCCAGCCCGGCAATGCCGGCGTCCCGCGCCGCCAGCGCGACATTGATATCGAGCGCCCCGGCCCCGACTGTAACGGTATCGCCTTGGGCTTTGATTCCGGCAAATTTCCGGCCCAGACGAATGACCACACCGGGTACACCACCATCTCGAACCAGCAGGTTGGAGCCGACTCCAATCACGGTGATGTCGATATCCGGCGAGACGGTGGAAAGAAACAGCATCAGGTCTTCGATATCAGCCGGACGGAACATGACTTCCGCAGGACCGCCGACCCTGAACCATGTAATCTTGTCGAGCGGCGCATCGACGCTGTAGCGCCCGCGCACCGTAGGCAACCGTTCGATCAGGCCGGAACTGGTGGTTTCAGCCGCCATCATTCCCCCGCCTCCTTCTCGCCATAGCGGAGCATCCGCAAATTTTCAGGCAACGCATTGGCCCATTGGGTAATGTTGCCAGCGCCAAGGCAGACGACCAGATCGCCCGGCTGGGCCAAATCATTGATGATGCCGGCAAGCCCTTCCGGATCAAGCAGCGGCATCACGGTGCGGTGGCCGCGCTCGCGCAGTCCCTTGACCAGGGCGTCACGGTCAAAACCTTCAATAGGTTGCTCACCAGCCGCATAGACATCGGTTACCAGAACCGCGTCGGCATCGTTGAAACAGGTGCAGAAGTCTTCGAACAAATCACGCAGGCGGCTGTACCGGTGTGGCTGGACGACGGCGATTACCTGTCCTTCGCTGGCTTCCCGTGCGGCTGCCAGAACCGCTGTGATTTCCACGGGGTGATGGCCGTAGTCATCGATTATGGTGATGCCGTCGATTTCACCGGTTTGGGTGAAGCGCCGTTTGACGCCCTCGAAATTGGCCAGGGCTTTATGCAAAATCGCCTCTTCGATACCCATCTCGCTGGCAATGGCGATGGCGGCAAGGGCGTTCTGGATATTATGATCGCCAAACATCGGCAGTTCGATGGCCTTGATGGTTCTGGCCATAGCCGCCTTGCGATCGTTGATGATCACATCCATGGTCACACCGCCCTTGCGGCGCTTGATGTTAATTGCCCGAACGTCAGCCTGCGGACTGAAGCCATAGGTCACCACCTTGCGGTCCGAAACCCTGGGGATCATCGCCTGAACTTCCACATGATCGATGCACAGGGCGGCGAAGCCATAAAACGGGATATTTTCAACAAAGGCGTCGAAGGCGGCGCGCAAGGCGTCGAAATCGCCGTAATGGTCCAGATGTTCGGGGTCGATATTGGTAACCACGGCGATGGTCGCCGGAAGCTTAAGGAAAGTGCCATCGGATTCATCGGCTTCGGCGACCATCCAGTCGCCGCCACCCAATTTGGCGTTCGAGCCCCAGGCATTGATGATACCGCCGTTAATCACCGTCGGGTCCATTTCGGCGGCCTCCAGCATGGCCGCGATCAACGACGTGGTCGTCGTCTTGCCATGGGTGCCGCCAACCGCAATCGACCACTTCAGGCGCATCAACTCGCCAAGCATTTCGGCCCGACGGACGACCGGGATCAATTTGTTGCGGGCGATCATCACTTCCGGATTATCGTCCTTGACGGCTGAGGAAATAACGACCACCTGGGCCTGCCCGACATTGCCCTCGTTGTGGCCGATCTTGACGGGGATGCCCATGTCCATAAGCCGTTTGACGTTGGCGTTATCGGACAAGTCACTGCCCTGCACCGAATAACCAAGATTATGCAGCACTTCGGCAATACCGCTCATGCCGATGCCGCCGATGCCAACAAAATGAATGGTGCCGATGGAAAGGGAGAGTGCTCTCATGCGGCCCTCCTGTCATCGTTGCTTTGACCATTGGTTTCGATCAATTGGCAAATTGTATCGGCCAACCTGACAACCGCGTCGGGACGCCCGGCTGTGCGCGCACATGACGCGGCCCGGATCAACACTTTCGGTGTATGAAGCAAGGAAGCCAATCGTTTGGCGAGGGCGTCAGGGGTAAAGGTTTCCTGCGCCATCAACCAACCGCCACCTGCTTCATCAAGGGCGTGGGCGTTAAAGGTCTGGTGATCATCGACGGCGTGCGGATAGGGAATCAGAATGGCAGGACGGCCGACGGTCATGGTTTCGGCGACGCTGGAAGCACCGCCCCGGCTAATCAGTAAATGGGCAGCGCAAAGGCGTTCGGGAATATCATCAAAGAAACTGTCCAATTCGGCTTTGATGGCTAGCTGCTGGTAGCGTCCCCGGGCTGCCTCCAGATCTTCCGGGCGGCACTGCTGGATGATGCTCAAACGGGCCCGCAAGTCCGCGTCGAGGCGGCCAATGGCTTCGGGAATAACCTCACTAAGAATACTGGCACCCTGGGAACCACCAAGGATCAGAATGTTAATTTCGCAGTTTTCGTTTAAGTCCGGATAAGGGGTCCCGCGCACTGCCGTCAGGGTCTGCCTGACGGGCATCCCGGTATGAACAACCTTGTCGGCTGCCGTCTCAGGAATAGACCGGGTGCCCTCGAAAGAAGTGGCGATCCGTTTTACCCTGCTGGCAAGCAGGCGATTGGCCCGTCCAAGAACCGCATTTTGCTCGTGAATAACCGTTTTGCAACCCCCGAAAGTCGCCGCAAGCATGGTTGGAACGGACGCATAACCGCCAAAACCGACGACCGCCCGTGGCCGCATTTTTTTCAGCAGGAACCTTGCCTGCAAGGTTCCGAAGGCCAGTTCCGGTCCGCTACGAAGAAGCGCGCTGATGTTCTTGCCAGCAATCCCTCCGGCCCGAATCCGGTGGGTTTCCAGACTGCCCAGGGCACCACCGTAGGCACCGCCGCGGCGGTCGGTGATCAGGCTTAATTTAAATCCGCGTCCGGTCATTTCAGTGGCCAGGGCTTCGGCCGGAAAGACATGCCCGCCGGTGCCACCTGCGGCCAGGACGATCAGTTTTTCTGATGCAGCCATCATCGCCCACCTCCAGCGGCCGCAGCCAGCCTGCCAAACGTGCGGGCCTCGTGTGAAGTCCCCATCCCCGGTCTCTCGCGGGTCAGTGCCAGCATCATTCCCATACCGACGGCCAGCGCCAGTGTCGATGAACCGCCGTAAGAAACGAACGGCAGCGTCATTCCCTTGGGCGGGATCATGTTCAGGTTAGAGGCAATATTAATGATTACCTGCAAGCCGAACTGGACCAGAAGACCAGCCACCGCCAGCAAGCAAAACAAATTGTCTTCACGTAGCACCCGTGAGAACCCGCGCAGGACGACAAATGCAAACAAGGCCAGCAGGATCAGACAGGCAATCAGGCCAAACTCTTCCCCGGCAACGGCGAAAATAAAATCTGCGTGGGCATCGGGCAGGACTTCCTTGACCCGTCCCTCA
The DNA here is from genome assembly GCA_014382375.1 of Rhodospirillaceae bacterium. Taxonomy (GTDB): domain Bacteria; phylum Pseudomonadota; class Alphaproteobacteria; order Rhodospirillales; family JABHCV01; genus JACNJU01. The sequence goes on along the minus strand of JACNJU010000191.1, from coordinate 14,775 downwards.
CCGGGACCGCGTCCGAACAAGCCGCCATTGCGGAAAGCTTCAAGCGCCCGCATCACCTGATAACCCTCACCGGCGTCGGGATCCAGAAAACGGTCAATACGGCCCTGAACATGAGAGAACGAGAAATAGGCCCCGACAATGCCGCCCATGAACAGCACCGCCATCATCACCACCAACACCAGCGGCAATCCGGCAAGAAAGAATTCGACACCCCAGATAGCGGCGACAACAGCGGTCATGCCGACATCGGGCTGCATCAGTAAAAGAATGGCGATGACGATAAACAACCCGGTCGCCAACTTGTTGCCGGGAAAGTTTGAATTCAGGTTGCTTTCGGCAAAAAGCCAGGCGGCAATAACAGCAAAGGCGGGTTTCAGAAATTCCGATGGCTGTACGGAGAACCCGGCGGTATGAATCCAACGGGTTGCACCCTTTATTTCAGAACCAGCAATCAATGTCGCCAGCATGCCGATAATGGCAAGGATCGCGCATCCCACCGCCACGCGCCTGATACCCCTTGGCGTCATCAGGGAAACCACAACCATGATGATCATTGACACCGGCAGGAAAACGAACTGACGACGAACAAAATGGTAGGTGTCCAAACCGATACGTTCGGCGACGGCCGGTGAAGCGGCCAGCGTCAACAGGGCGCCAATGGCGGCGATAGCAATGATCGCGGCCAGCATCCAGCGGTCGACGGTCCACCACCAGCGGCCAAACAGGCTTTTATCGGTGCGCGCCAGTGTGCTCATGTGCCAACCTCCCTGCGCTGCCCGGGAAGGGCATCAACAAGATTGCGGAAGGCCTCGCCACGAGATTCAAAATTATCGAACTGATCGAACGAGGCACAGGCCGGTGACAACAGGACAACAGCGCCAGCACCCGTTTCAACGAGAGCATTGTCGCGTGCTTCGCCCAGTGCATTTGACAGTTCGCCGGAAACCGTAACCGGCACCCGGGCTTTAAGGGTGCTGGCAAAATCATTGGCCGCCTCGCCGATCAGGTAGGCATGGCGAACCCGGTCGAGATAGGGTTTCGTCGCCTCAATGCCGTCCTGCTTGGCCCTGCCCCCGGCAATCCAGAAAATGTCTCCGTAACAAGCCAGCGCCCGCGCCGCTGCCTCGCCATTGGTCGCCTTGCTGTCATTGACGTAAGTGACGCCATCGATGACGGCGAGCAATTCCTGACGATGGGCAAGACCCGGAAAAGACCGCATGGCCGATATGGTGGCCTGACGTTCCAGTCCCATAATTCTGGCAGTGGCGAATGCGGCTGCCGCATTCTGGGCATTATGAACACCGGGCAACCTTGGCAGTTGGTCCATGGCGATAATCGTCTCGGCCTGGCCCGCATCGCTGTCGTCATAAAGGATCCCGTCTTTGACATAAATGCCGCCGGGGATAACTTTTTGCCCGGAAATGGCAATCAGTTTGGATTTGCCGGCAGCCGTGAGTTCGTCAAAAACGGCGGCGCAATGATCGTCATCAACGCCGATGACGGCACTTTTGAAATTGTCAAAGATTCGTTTCTTGGCGGCGATGTATCCGGCCATACCACCATGACGCTCCAGGTGATCCGGGCTCAGGTTAAGCAGCACGGCGACGTCATATTCCAGGGAATGGGTCAGATCAAGCTGGTAGGAAGACATTTCCAAAACGTAACAGCCGTCATCGGGCAAGGGCTCAAGATCGAGCACCGGCACACCCAGATTTCCACCCACCTGAATTTGACTACCAGAGGCCCCGGCTAGAATATGACCAATCAACGCCGTTGTTGTCGACTTGCCGTTGGTGCCGGTAACGCCAATGGTCATAGCCGGGCTTTTAGAGCGCGCCAAAAGCTCAATATCACCAATAATTTCGACATCGTTCTGTCGGGCCAGCAGGACAACCGGATGAGGCTCAGGGTGATCCAGGGGAATGCCCGGTGACAGGATCAGAGCGCTGAACGCGCTCCAGTCGCTGGTCGTGAGATCTGCAAGTGTGATACCGGCGGCGGCAGCCTGTTTGCGTGAGCTTTCATTATCATCCCAGGCAACAACCTCGGCACCGCTGGCCTTCAGGGCGCGGGCGCTCGAGGTGCCCGAACGGGCAAGGCCAAAGACGGCCACCGATTGTCCCTTATAAGAGGGAAGATTGATCATTTCAAAATCCCCCTTACCTGAGTTTCAGTGTTGAAAGGCCGATCAGCGCCAGAATGATGGCGATGATCCAAAAACGAATAACGATGGTCGGTTCCGACCACCCCTTCTTCTCGAAGTGATGATGCAGTGGGGCCATGGCGAAGACACGCTTGCCGGTCAACTTGAATGAGGCGACCTGGACGATGACCGAAACCGTTTCCAGAACGAACAGGCCACCGACAATGGCCAGCACCAGTTCGTGCTTGGTGATCACGCTGATCACACCCAGCGCCCCGCCCATGGCAAGTGACCCGGTATCGCCCATGAAAACTTTTGCCGGTGGCGCGTTGAACCAAAGGAAGCCAAGGCCGCCACCAATCAGCGCACCACAGAACACGGCCAGCTCCCCGGCTCCCGGTACGTGATGAATTTGCAGATAAGACGAAAACACCGCGTGACCAATCAGGTAGGCGATCAAGGCGAAGACAGCCGCCGCGATCATCACCGGGCCAATCGCCAATCCATCCAGACCATCGGTCAGGTTGACCGCATTGGACGCCCCGACCATGACAACGATGGCGAAGACCAGAAATCCATAGCCAAGATCAATAAGCGCCGTTTTAAAGAACGGCACCGCCAGAGTCGTCGCCAGATCAACTGGCAGCATTTGGGTTATCCACATTGTTGCGGCACCTGCGACCACTGCCTGCAGCAATAACTTCAGGCGACCCGATATGCCATTGCTGTCGCGCTTTGTAACTTTCAGATAATCGTCAAGAAAACCAATCGCCCCGTAGGCGATGGTGACGCCTAGGGCAACCCAGACATAACCATTGCTTAAATCCGCCCACAGCAGAGTTGCGACGCTTAAGGCCAGCAGGATCAGGAAACCACCCATGGTCGGGGTTCCCTGTTTGGTCAAAAGGTGATCGGGTGGACCGTCCTCGCGAATGGGCTGACCGCCCTTCTGCTTGGAACGCAGGGCATCGATCAGATAAGGCCCAACAATGAAACTGACCAGCAGGGCCGTTATCATGGCGCCACCGGTGCGGAACGTCAGATACCGGAAGACGTTAAACAGCGCGATCTGGTCGGCCAGCGGGAACAATAGATGATACAGCATTATCCCCCCCTAATCCCCGTTGACCGTGCGTTTTGAATGGGCATCCAGGCCAAGCAAGGCCTCGACAATGATTCCGGTTTTGCTTCCCGCCGAGCCCTTGACGACGATGACATCACCGGCGCTCAGGGCTTCAACGACCATCGGCAGTAAAAGCCCTGTATTGTTGGCGTGACCACCGCGCATGGCAGGTGGCAGGGCGTCAGATAGATAGGCCATGTCGCGGCCCGCCGTGAACACAAGGTCGATGCCTTCGCGGACCAGTACCTCAGCCAGATTTGCATGAATTTGGGCTGCCCCGGATCCCAGTTCCAGCATCTCGCCAAGAACCGCAATGCGCCGCCCCTGACCGCTCGGCACGGTTTGCGCCAGCACCTCGATCGCCGCGCGCATGGAAACCGGGCTGGCGTTGTAGCTTTCATCGATCAAGGTGACTTCGCCAGCCCCCGTGTGGATCAAATGGAAACGGCCACGTCCTGTTGGCGCTTCCATATCGCCAAGAAATTCCGCCGCGTCACTGACATTGCCGCCAGCGGCTGCAACGGCGGCCAAAACGCCCAGACTGTTGACCACCCAATGATGACCGGCAATGGCCAGTCGGTACGTCAGCAGGGCGCCGCCCAGATTGGCGCGGATGATTGTGCCGCCATTATCCGAGACCGCATCAAGCAGCCTGAAATCGGCTTCATCCCATGTTCCAAAACCAATAATACGATCAATGCCCTTGGCCCGGGCGGCGGCGTAAAGACGCAGGAAGTGTCTGTTATCGCGATTAAGTACAGCGGCGCCACCGGGGGTCAGGCCTGCAAAAATTTCAGCCTTGGCATCGGCTATGGCTTCGTCCGTATCGAAGAATTCACTGTGCACGGCCTCGACCGTGGTGATCAGTGCTACGTTCGGGCGGACCATTCTGGACAGCGGATTAATCTCGCCCGGATGGTTCATGCCAATTTCGAAAATTCCGAATTCCGCTTGCCCGGACATCCGCGACAGGCTTAAGGGCACGCCCCAGTGATTGTTCTGGCTACCGGCGCTGGCGTAGGTTTCCCCTTGTTCGGATAGCACCAGCTTCAGGGCTTCCTTGGATCCTGTTTTGCCGACACTGCCGGTAACCGCAATGATGCTGGCGGCGCTACGGGCCCGCGATGCCCGGCCGAGGGCTTCCAGTCCGCTCATCGTGTCATCGACTCTCAGGGCTTTTTCTGTGGTGACCTGCCTGTCGACGAGGGCTGCGACAGCACCCTTTGCCAGGGCTTCGTCGATAAAGTTATGACCATCGAAATTGGGGCCATGCAGGGCAACAAACAGATCACCTTTTTGAAGTGTGCGCGTATCGATGGAGACACCGCTTGCCGACCAGTCCGAGGCGGCCTCGCCGGAAGTCGCCAGTGCGGCCTCGCTTGATGTCCACAATGTCCGCTGCTCGGCCATCATATTCCAGCCTCCCGGACGGCGCGGCGAATTTCATCGGCATCATTAAAGGGCTTAACCTCGCCTTTAATACTTTGCCCTGTTTCATGGCCTTTGCCCGCGACGATCAGAACGTCACCGGCTTGCAAGCGCCTGACAGCCACATTAATGGCCTTTGCCCGCTCACCCACATCTTCGGCATCAGGGCACCCGGCAAGTGCCTGGGCGCGAATGAGACTGGCGTCTTCACCACGTGGATTGTCGTCGGTGACGATAACGTCATCGGCCAGTGCGCACGCGACCTGACCCATTTGTGGACGCTTGCCCTTGTCCCGATCGCCACCGCAACCGAACACCACACTCAACTTGCCCCTTGCATGGGGTCGCATGGCGGTCAACACCGTGGCCAGCGCGTCAGGGGTGTGGGCGTAATCCACATAGATTGCTGCGCCATTGGCGCAGTCGACCACGTGTTGAAGACGACCCGGCACCCCTTGCAGATCATCAAGCGCCCGGGTGGCGGTTTCAAGATCAGCGCCTTCGGCCAAAACCAGCCCCAGGGCACACAGGGCGTTTTCCACCTGAAAGGCTCCGGCCAATGGCAGGTTGACGCTGTAAGAATGCCCCATGACGTTCAGGGTCAGGCTTTGCCCAGCCGCAGTAGCCTCGATCTTTTCGACCCGAATATCGGTACCTGCCCGACCGTAACTGATAACCCGGCCCGGCGCCGCTTTACTGAATGACCCGAAGGCATCTTCGTCGGCGTTAACGACAGCAACACCATCCTCACAAAGAACCTCACTGAATAAACGGAGCTTGGCCATCAGGTAATCATCCATGGAGCCGTGATAATCCAGATGATCGCGACTCAGGTTGGTAAACCCGGCCAGCGTGACGGTGACCCCATCCAGACGATACTGGTCAAGACCATGGGAAGATGCCTCCATGGCCAGCTTCGTGACCCCGCGCATGCTCATGTCAGCAAGGCTTTTATGCAGGTCGACAGGATCCGGTGTGGTCAATCCTTCAGGAATTTCAAAATCCGGTCCACTGATCCCAAGCGTCCCCATACTGGCCGCCTTGAAGCCAAGCTTGCTCCAGATCTGGCGGGTGAAGGAAACCACAGATGTTTTGCCGTTGGTGCCGGTGACGGCGGCAATCGTTGCGGGTTGGTCGCCATAAAAGCGGGCCGCCATCCGGGCGTAACTGCGGCGCGGATTGGCTGACGTCAGAACAGGCACTGTCCACTCGCCATCTGTTCCACCCGGGGCCAGAATAGCGACAGCGCCGTGCGCGATGGCTTGATCCATGAACGTCCGCCCGTCGGCGCTTGCTCCAGGAAGGGCCGCGAACACAAAGCCAGGAGCGACTTTACGTGAATCACAGGTAAGTCCCGTGACCTGGATCTCCTTCATGGTCGCACTGTCTAACACTTCACTCAGGTCTCCATCTATCAAATCAAAAAGACGCAAGGGTCCGACCCCCGGCGGTCGCAGGAGTTGACCCCAGCGACGCCAAGCGGGGTTTGCCGGTCTTTATTTTTATGTCATCCGGAAGGTCACCGCCGCGCGGCAAAATTCCCAATAGCGCTGCGATTCTTGAAACCATATGACCAACAACCGGGGCCGCAACCCAGCCGCCAGTGGCGTAATTAAATGTCCGTTTTGTACCTTTGGGCTCATCAAGCATGGCCAAAATGACAAAGCGGGGCTTATCAACCGGGAAGGTTCCAACGAAAGAGGAAATCAGCGATTTCTCTGCGTAACGTCCATTCACCTGTTTATCTGCGGTGCCCGTTTTGCCGCCGACCAGATAACCGGGTGCGGCGGCGTTCTTGCCGGTGCCACTGGTGACAACAAGACGCATCAGGGCACGCATCTGTTTCGATGTCTGCTCCGAAAGCACCCGAATACCTGCGGGCGGTTTTGTCCCGCGATGTTTAAGCAAGGTCACCGGCAGGCGGATTCCACCGTTAACCAGAGCCGCAACCCCGTCGGCCAGTTGCAGGGGGCTGACCGAAACCCCGTGCCCGTAGGAAATGGTCATGGTCGAGATGTCACCCCAGCGGGCCGGGTATTGGGGCAGCCCGATTTCGGGCAATTCAACGGTCGACTGATGCAGCAATCCCAACTGGTCGAGATAGAACTTCTGTGCCTTGGCACCCACATCCATGGCCATTTTCGCCGAACCGATGTTTGAGGAATAAACCAGAATTTCCGGTACCGAGAGCCAGCGATTCTTGCCGTGATAGTCACTGATGGTAAAACGCGCGATCTTGATTGGTTCGCTGGCGTCGTAACCGTCATCGATGCTGACCGTGCCACTGTCCAGGGCCATGGCGGTGGTGAACAACTTGAACGTCGAGCCCATTTCATAGACACCCTTGGTGGCCCGGTTGAAGGCGACCGTACCGATCATCGAATCGGGAATGTTCGGGTCGAAATCTGGCAACGAGACCATCGAGATGATCTCGCCAGTTTGCACATCCAGAACGATGCCGGCAGCGCCAATGGCCTGAAATTCACTGACCGCAGCCGTCAGTTCCTGGCGCAGCATGGCCTGAATGCGAAGATCAATAGACAATTGCAGCGGCTCCGCGCCCTTGTTCAGGCTGGCGGCAAAATATTTTTCGACACCGGCGATGCCGTTGCCATCGACATCGGTCAGGCCCAGAACATGGGCGGCTTCGCGACCATGAGGATAAACCCGGCGCTCGCCGTGCTGGAAAGAAACCCCCGGAATGCCCAGGCGATTTACCGCGTATTGCTGATTTGGGGTCAGATTGCGGTTGATCCAGACAAAACGGGAATTTGACTTGAGTTTAAGCAGCAACTCGTTGCGATTGATATCGGGGAAGACTGTTGCCAGTTTTTCGACCGCTTCTTCAGCATCCATGATGTCCTGGGGATCGGCAAACAATGAGGCCGTGGGAAGCGATGTCGCCAGCACCGTTCCATTGCGATCAAAAATATCGGCGCGCCCGGCAGTAACCGCGGGTGACGGAATCGAATGGCTGATACGCGGCTCACCGCCCGGGCCAAAAGCTGTCAGATCGACAAGCCGCACAGCGATGGCAACAAAGGCGATCATGAACATGACACCGGTTACCAGCAACCTGTTGCGCCCGGTTTCCAGGGCCTGCTTGTAATTGCCCTCAAGACGCACCGTATCGTCCACCGGTATTTGCGCCCGCCCAACAGAGCGTGTGGATGTCTTATGGATCATGGGCTTTGCCGCCCTTCAACCGTCGCTGCAGGGATGGCCAGATCGGACTGGTTTTTGTCACCCGGAAGGGAGGTTAATTTGAAACCTTGGAAATTGACCATCTGGCCTGGTTCGACCCGCTTCATGCCGAGATGCCGTTCGACCAGAGCAGCCAGCCTTTCGGGGTCATTCAAATGGCTCCATTCAGCCTCCAGAACATGAATGGATTGGTGTTCCTTGATGATCGACCCGCTTAGATCGACCAGTTCCTGCTCCAGATCCTGGACCTGATATTTTACCGAAAACAGGACCACCGAAAGGGCACCGGCGAGAAGCAAAAAAAGCAATGTGGTATGACGCATTTTCCTTCTTCCCTATGCCGCCACGCCGGTGGCATCGCCGGGCCAGGACGGGGAACGTGTTCGTTCCGCCGCCCTGAGCCTGGCCGATCTGGCGCGTGGGTTGATGTCAGTTTCGGCGCGACCGGGTTTGATAATGCCGCGCCTGATCAAAGTGAAACTGGGCTCGCGATCCCCCTCGCCGTCATCAGGCAGGTGGCGTGACGGACGCGGCCCCTGTCCTGAACGGGTGAGCAGGAATTCCTTGACCCTGCGGTCTTCCAGAGAATGGAAAGAAACAACGGCAAGGCGGCCACCGGGGGAGAGCAACTGTTCAGCCGCCTGAAGGCCGCGGTCGAGTTCACCCAGTTCGTCATTAACGTAAATGCGCAAGGCCTGAAAAGTGCGGGTTGCCGGATCTATGCCATCTTTGGATTTTTTGACAATCCGCCGGATCAACCCGGCAAGCTGGGCGGTGCTGGTAAAGGGTTGTTCGGTCCGATCATTAACGATGGCCGCGGCAATACGGCGCGAAGCCCGTTCCTCGCCGTAGTTGTAAATTATGTCAGCGAGTTCTTCCTCGCCCAGCGTGTTGACCACATCGGCGGCGCTGGCGTCTGCTCCCTGGCCCATGCGCATGTCCAACGGTCCGTCAGCCCGGAAAGAAAAACCCCGCGCCGGATCATCAATCTGCATGGAGGAAACACCAATATCCAGAGCGACCCCGTCAACCTTGTCGACGCCGATGTCAGCCAGCAAGTCGACCATGTCACCATAACAACCGCCCAGCACCCTGAGCCGTCCGGGGTAACGCCCGGCCAGTTGTTGACCTGCCTGAAGGGCCAGTGGATCGCGATCAATACCGAAGACCCGGCAGTCGGCGGCTTCAAGGATCGCCGTCGAATAACCACCAGCACCGAAAGTTCCATCTACATAAATTGCGCCGTCGCGGGGACCGAGTGCAGCCAGAACCTCGTTCAGAAGTACCGGGGTGTGGGGAGCCGTCATCTAGGATTCTCCGCCGTAGCCAGGGCGGGGCGGCAGGGTGACGCCGCGGGCGCGAGCTTGTTCAAGGCCACGCTTGCGATGCTCTTCATGAGCCTGGGGTTGCCATATCTGGAAAAAGTGGGCACGCCCGACGAAACGGGCTTCCGTCGATATGGCCGCCATTTCAAGAAGCTCGGCAGGAATAACAATGCGGCCTTCGGGATCAAAGGGGGCAGCGTGGGCATTGTCGAGAATGGCAATCAGCAAGTCGTCCTGTTCGGGGGAGAACATCTCCAGACTGTCATCCAGGCGTTGGGTCAGTTGGCGAAAATAACTTTCACCGCAGGCTTCAATGGCACCCCAACGGATCGAGGGATAGACGTAGACGCCAGAAAACCCTTCGCGAGCAAAGTGATCGCGAAAGGGTTTGGGGACGGAAACCCGCCCCTTCTTGTCAATCTTGTTGACGTGCCTGCCTACCAACAGCGTCATATCGGCCCCCGTGCCGTTTACTCTCCCACCGTGTCATTTTCGAGGATTTCCACCTGTACAAATCATCCGGTTGCCCCAGCACCCGACGATGACAGACGTTGATCCCCCCCAAAGGTATTGACGGGATGTCATGGGATACCATGGGAATATATGGGAAGCAATGGGATATTATGGGTTTTATAGGGTTAACAAAGTGTTTACCGTGGCCAAATTGGCGCGGAAATTTACCAACCCCGGACTCCCAGGCCGAATCCCCGATCATCACCGACCACTGCTTGCCAAAGTCTTAAAATGTGCGGATTTTAAAATTGCCGCAGGCAAGTGGCCAATTTCAGGCGGATTTATGGTGATTTTTTGGTGCTCAAAGGCCCAAGCCCTTCGCGGGCCGGATGAATATGGAAAATGTCGATGGCTAGAAAAATTCCTGCTTGATAGTGTCATTTATTGAAACGAACGGATCAAACACGGTGAACATACAAACCAAGCCAACCCTTTCCCTGGCAGAGTTCGTGCCTCTTATGGCACTTATGATCTCGCTTGTGGCGCTTTCCATCGACGCCATGCTCCCTGCGCTTACCCTCATGGGAAAGGATTTGGGCGTCGGGGCCGTAAACGATCAACAACTGATTATCTCGGCGTTGTTTCTTGGTCTGGGCGTCGCCCAGATGATATTCGGCCCCCTTTCGGACAGCATTGGGCGAAAACCGGCTATCTACGGTGGCTATGTGATTTTTGTCATCGGCTGCCTCATATCCATCCTTTCAACAAATTTCGAAATCATGTTGGTGGGCCGGGTTTTGCAGGGGATTGGCGCGGCAGGCCCGCGCATCGTTTGTGTCGCACTGGTCCGCGACCAGTATGAGGGGCGTGAAATGGCGCGCATCATGTCCTTTGTCATGGGGGTTTTTATTCTTGTCCCGGCCGTCGCCCCGGCCCTCGGCCAGGGCATCATCATGCTGTCAGGCTGGCGGGCAATATTCGTCTCGTTTTTACTCATTGCTTTTATTGCATGGGGCTGGTTTGCCATCCGCCAGCCGGAAACCCTGGCACCGGAGCGGCGCGCAACATTTTCATTTTTTGTCATCTGGTCCGGCGTCCAGGAAACCTGTCGCAACCGGATTTCCCTTGGCTACACCCTGATTGCCGGTTGTATTTTTGGCACCCTGGTCGGCTACCTGTCTTCTGCCCAGCAAATGTTCGCCACCATCTACGCCATCACCGATCTGTTCCCGTTGTATTTTGCCGTATTGGCGCTGGCCGTCGGCCTTTCATCCATTATCAACGGGCGACTGGTGATAAAATTCGGCATGCGACTGTTGTCCCATTTTGCCCTGGTCAGTCTGACAGTGCTGTCAGGCGTATTTTTTCTTTATACAATGTCTGTCGGCGGCACCCCGGGCCTGTGGATGAACATGGCTTATTTTATCTCCGCCTTCCTGTGCTTCGGCCTGTTGTTCGGTAATTTAAATGCCCTCGCCATGGAACCGCTGGGTCATATCGCCGGCATCGGAGCCGCCGTCGTCGGGTCCTTCTCAACCCTGATATCTGCGCCCCTTGGGGCGTTCATCGGCCAGTTGTTTGATGGCACCGTTCAGCCCCTTGTCGGCGGCTTCGCCCTGCTTGCTGCACTGTCGTTGGCCCTCATGTACTGGACCGAACGGGGACGACAAGACGACCTGGCAGTCTAGGATTCCGTTCCCTGAAAAAAAAATGCCAGACGGTCTGTAAGCCGGGTTCTGTCCACGCAAGTAAACTTGCGATAGATGGTTATTCATCTGGGACGCCCGTTACCGGACGCCTCGTGCGACACACCCGAACGACGACGTGAAAACCCGCCTGTGACCCGAAGTCACCGGCCGTTCCTACTCGGTCTTGCTCCCGGTGGGGTTTACCCTGCCGCTCCCGTCACCGGAAGCGCGGTGCGCTCTTACCGCACCCTTTCACCCTTACCCTTTGCCGAAGCAAAAGGCGGTTTGCTTTCTGTGGCACTTTCCCTGGGGTCGCCCCCGCCGGCCGTTAACCGGCACCGTGTTTCCATGGAGCCCGGACTTTCCTCGATCCCTTACGGGGCCGCAACCATCCGACCGTCTGGCACCGGGGGACTCAGGCGACTATTGAAATCTATTTTAGCAGGCCTCTTGCTACTCGCTCAATAAGCAATAATAATCCCTTTCAAGCTACTTAAAGGGGAAAACCGTGAGCAACCCGCTGGCTTTACACCTTCATACTCTAGACAGTCTACTGCGTGAACTCGTCAGTGGTCGGCCAGTATTGGTCGGGGATGATGGCGAGCAATATGCAATAGAAAATGAGGCTACACGTTCTATCCTTGATTGGTTCATGGAAGACAAAAGTCGTTGGACAGGTCAGGTTAGGGGTGATGGCGAGGCAAATGCCATCGTTCAGGCTTCCCAAAACACGCCACCGACGCACAGCGTAGTTTTATCGAAAACTACCGCTGTATCTCACCCCACTTACACAGTAAAAAAAGTACGAGCCTATCAATTTGCAGGCCTTCATACCTACGGTTCCACCGAAGAAGTCTCTTTCGAACTGTCCGAAAATCTAACCTTGTTCGAAGGTAAGAATGGGTCTGGGAAAACCTCTCTACTGAATGCTTTGATCTGGTGCCTGACTGGCAAGTTATTACGTTCCCAGCAACTGCCTAAACTCGGTGAAGAAGTCATCGATGTAATGACTGAAGTCGAGGAAAATGGTGAAACGAAGGAAGTAATCGCCAAATCTGTAGCCGTATCACCTACACCTTCCAGAACAACGGTTGTAGCCCATGCGGATACTTTCATTCCTATTAATACATGGATTGAAGTCACTCTTGCAGACGTTGACGGAAATGAGCAGAAATTCAAACGCCGTACTTACCTAGACGACAAGGGTAAGAAACTCCTATCTGAAATTCCTGACTTTACTCCTCTGGGGCTTCAACCGAATGCCCTAGAAATTGGCACTGTCATGCCGGGAATGCTTCCACTTATACAGATCGGCACTGCAAATGATATTGGTCAAGCCGTTGCCAAGTTAACCGGTTTTAACGATCTACGAGATTTAGCCGATAGGGCTGGTAGGTTCAACAGGCGTATGATGACGCAAATGACATCTGCTCTTCAGGCTGAATGTGAACGCCTCGAAAATACCTTTATCGAAACGTGGCAGGAATTTGTTAAACGTCTAAATGAAACTCCCATTTTGCAACCGTCTGAAAAGGAGTTGCTTAATCGACCTACTACTTCTGAACACTTACAGGCGTTAGAAAACCATTTGAATGCATTGGAGAGCGATGCGTTCAAGCAGGCTCAAAAGATCCTTGGTTCAGGGTTTGATCCTTCGGATAAAGGGGCGCGACAGGAGCTAAGTACCAGCAATGGTCCTGCACTAGGGTTAGCGGAAATAAAGGCAATTTTGTCTCTTTCAAGCGCACGTCGCCTAATTGCCCTCAAAGGCCTTAACGCTACGGAGCGTCAACGAATAGAGGCCATCATCAATGACTTGTTTAAGGAATATCAAGAAATCGCAGTGCTAGCAGCTAGCCCTGATATTGCTGCCCGTGAACGGCTTTATGCGCGGGTTGCTGACTGGATGCGAGATGCCGATAAAGACTTACTCCACCTAGACAACTGCGCGCTATGTGACACCTCCCTTGAGGGGAAGGCCGATCCTGTTACAGGACAACCAGTACATAAGCATTTACGTACTCGGCTTGATGAAGTTTCTGACGCTCTATCGCATACGTTTGAAAGCTGGGCCAATCACGTAGAAGGGAAATTGGCTCGCGAACTACCCGAAGGTTTGCGCCAAGAGATGGGCCTAGACCTGCCCGGTGCGCCATCTGACTTAATGACCCAAGCCCTTACGGATGAACTATTTGATCAACAGCCCTTTCAGAAAAGTCTATCTGCCCTTAAATCGAAAGTCGAAGAAATATGCAAAGCGACTTTTTCATCTCTACCCGGTTTTAATGAATCCGCTCCATTGTCGTTCCCAGATGGTTTTTCTGATCGCTTCGATAGCCTATCGGCCAAATTAACTCGCATTCATCGTGCTTTAACCTTCGCATATTGGCGTGATGAAAACGATGCTGAATGGGATACTGCCGTACGCACGGTGGTTGGAACGGCTGAGACAGCCAACGAAACATCAATTAATGGCCTGCTTTCTACCCTTGCAATCATTATTGAAAATGCAGACCCCATTAGGGCCTGCCTAAAGGATGTGGGGCAACTAAAGTCAATACTAGACAATGCGAACGCCAAGAAGGCTGGAATCGCTCTTCTTGCGACTACTGCACAAAACATAGAGCCGTTACTCGACTTGGGAATTTTGGTAGACCGGCAAATGGAGACTTTGCGTAGAGAACTCCATACTAAAACTGAGGCGTGGAAAGATAAGGTCTATTCATCTGCATACACTTCAGCACCAAAACACGCTGAAACCGCTATTTCGGCCAAAGGTGAGTTACACTTCTCCTCTGAAAGCAATGGCACTCGAACTCCTTCCCAGCATGTCAGTAATTCTTCAGACATGCGAGCAACCCTATTCGCTTTCCTGCTCGCCTTCTGGAAACACATGCGCGACACACATGGTGGAATGGATTTGCTCGTGTTTGATGATCCTCAGGAGCTATTTGACCGGGACAATCGTCGAAATCTTGCAAATGGGATCACGCTACTGGCGAAAGAGAAAGCCCAAATGCTAGTTGCAAGTTATGACCCGGCCTTTTCGGATACGCTTGTTTCATCGATGCGCCGATCTCAGTGCCCTTCGTGTGAACATCGCAGGGTTAGCCCTGCACAAGAAAACAGGCAATATGTGGCACATGATCTGATGGAGAGTGATCTTGCGCTCATGTACAAGGCGTTTCTAAATCCACCGCAAGGGCAAGAGCATTTAAAAGCCCGTCTTTATGTAAGCGAGCTACGGGTTTACATAGAAAACCGGCTTTCCGAATTCCTTCCTGAACGTCTCCCCGGTCTTTCCACAGAAGACACCCTTGCTCCTTTTCTGAGCCAGATTAAGACGTTTGCAAGTCAGGGAATGGGTGTATTTGCCGACCAAGCCTTCCAGAAAATCTTGAATGACCCCAT
>JACNJU010000094.1 GCA_014382375.1 Rhodospirillaceae bacterium | reverse complement strand
CCGGTGCCCAGCTGCCGGTTGAACGCCGCGCCTTATTGTCCCGGGCGGGTGCCGGGGACGTTAACGCCGAATACAAGCTTGCTGAAGCCTATCGATTGGGCGAGGGGTTCGAGAAAGATATTCCCCAGGCATTCAAATGGTACGCCAGAGCCGCCGAAAAGGGCCACAGCGGGGCCCAGTATAAACTGGGATTGATTTACCAGACCGGCGAGGGTATCAAACAGAATATGGGGCGGGCTGCCGAATGGTACCGATTGGCGGCAAATCTTGGGCGCTTACCGGAAGCCCAGTTTGCCATGGGGCAGTTGTCTTTTTTGGGCAAAGGTGTCCCCCAGGACTATGCCGAAGCTTTCAGCTGGTATGAAAAAGCGGCCCGTCAGGGCCACCACGTCGCCCAACATGTTCTTGGTGCTATGTATGAAGAAGGATGGGCCGTCGAGCGGGATTATATCGAAGCCTATAAATGGTACACCTTGGCGATACCGGGACGTGAACAGGCTATGGCTGTTAACCGCATTTATGATCCGGTGCGGGCGCGCAAGTACCTGATTGAAAAAATGAACAAGTTTCAAATCGGCAGGGGCCAGCAATATGCAAGGGAATGGCGCAAAAATCCCCGATAAGATTCCCATTAACATTGAAAAAGTTATCAACTCTCCCCACAATGAATAAAGACATGGAAGCGCATTAAGCATCGCCCTCCATGACTTTCAAAAATCAATACCAACCCGAGGGAAGCTTCATGAAAAAATCGATCAAATTTTTAACAGCTTTATCCGTCGCCGGTCTGCTATCGGCCTGTGCAGCTTTCGATTATGACCTGGCTATGGTTGAAAGCCAGGCAACATCAGGGGATGCCTTCAAGGATGCCCTGCACAAGGAATACCTGATGCTTGCCCGTGAAGAGGACAAGGAAGATGACTGGGAAGATGCCGGCTTCTTTGCTGACCGGGCTAGCCAGGCTGCTGGCGGGGCCGATTTTCCTCCGCAGATGATTTCAGAAAGGCAAATCCCGGCCGCCAATATCAAGGAAATGAGTTTCGCCCGTTCCAGCGTTATTAATGCCCTTGCAACGGAAAAAAATGGCCCCAACGCGGGCCATGTGGCGCGGGCCCAGGCCAAGTTTGATTGCTGGTTGCAGGAGCAGGAAGAAAACACCCAGCCCGAAGATATTGCAAAATGCCGTTCGGATTTTGAAGAAGCGATGGGCTCAATTATGGTCAAGGCAATGCCCGCCCCGGCTCCGGCTCCAGCCCCAGCCCCAGCCCCGAAAGTCATGAAGCCTGAGACGGTCACCTATGTGGTCTATTTTGATCATGACAGCTCAGTCCTTGATGATATGGCGATGGTTTCAATCAGCAAGGCCATTGATGTGGCCAAAAGCACGAAGCCAAAACTTGTGCAGGTTGGTGGTCATGCCGATACGACCGGTGATCAGGTTTATAACAATGCCCTGTCCGACCGTCGCGCCAAGGCCGTCGCCAAGGTTCTTAAAGATGGTGGCCTGACGGACAAGAAACTGGTCAAAATGTCGATGTTCGGTGAAGATTTCACAGCCGTCAAAACTGGTGATAATGTCAATAATCGTGGCAATCGCCGGGTAGAGATAAAATTGAAGTACTAATCGTTCAGACGATTGTAAAAAAGACGGCGGTCCCAAATCGGGGCCGTCGTTTTTTATTGCGGCAGGCGCAACCTGACGATGCCCTTGAAGTCCTTTGGATCGACGGCTTCCCCCTTGCGCACGATCTCGATGCGCCCGGCTTTGGCCAGATGCACGGATTGTTGCTTGACCGCCTGCAAATAGCGCCGCCACAGGTTGGGCCCGTCTTTCGGTTTTGCCCGTTCTTTGGCGATGCTGCGGGCGACATCCTGAAACGTCGGATTGGCACCACCGGCAAGGGCATCCAGAATGGCGGTGACGACAGGATCGTCGGCCTTGACCTCTTCGGTCTCTTCAATTTCTTCGCGAAGATCATTCATGGGCGGATGTTTAGCCCAAGAGTCCGCTCGAGGCAATGCCGTCGAAGATAAATTGCACCGCCAGGGCGGCAAGAAGCACCCCGACGACACGGGTGATGACGTTTAGGCCGGTGACGCCGAGAAGTTTCTGGATGCGCCCGGCCATCAACAACATGGCAAGGGTGACGATTAGAACGGCGATGATCGCCCCGACGACAATGATTTCCCGGTGCCAGTCACCAGCGACCTGGGCCATCAACAGAATGACCGCCCCCATGGTTCCCGGTCCGGCAATCAGTGGTGTTGCCAGCGGGAAAACGGAAATGTCGTTCTTGTGCCCGGCTTCTTCGGTTTCGTCATCGGTGGTTGATGTGCCGCCCGATGTTCTTGCAAACACCATGTCGATGGAAATCAGCAACAGCAGGATACCGCCTGCGGTTCGCAGGGCGGGCAAACCGATGCCAAGGCTGCTCAGGACGGCATTGCCGAAAATGGCGAAGACAAGAAGAATCGCGGCGGCGATCAGGGTCCCTTTAATCGCCATAACCCGGCGCTGTCTGGGGGTCGTCCCCGGCGTCAGGGCTGCAAACAGTGCGGCTACGTCAACCGGGCTGATGGTCGCAAATAAAGTGGTAAAGGCAAGCAGCGCCGTTTCCAGGTTCAACCGATGCGTCCTTCCATTGCCGCCTCATACATCTTCTTCATATCTGCCGGGCCGACCTTGATCGGGTTGCCACTGGCTGTTGGATCAAGGGCTGCCATTTCCGCCAATTCATCAAGGCGGCTTTCCTCGACACCAATTTCTCGCGCCGTGTGGGGAATATCCAGTGACTTTCTGAATTCCAGTGTCCATTCCATAACCCCATCGAAGGATGAATTTTTCAAACCCAGATAACGGGCCAGACGCTTCATGCGCTTTGATATGGCGTCGCGGTTGAAATCCATGACATAGGGCATGAAGACGGCGTTGGCCAATCCATGGTGGGTGTCGTAGACGGCCCCGACCGGGTGGGCCAGGGAATGAATGGCGCCCAGACCCTTCTGGAAGGCTGTTGCGCCCATGGAAGCCGCACACAACATGTTGGCGCGGGCGATCAGGTTTGATCCATCCTCGACCGCGACAGGCAGCCAGTCCTTGACCAGCCGCATACCTTCGACGGCAACACCTTCGGCCATGGGGTGATAGCCCGGCGCACAGAGGGCTTCAAAGCAGTGGATAAAGGCGTCCATGCCGGTCGCCGCGGTGATGTGGGGCGGCAGTCCTACCGTCAGGGCCGGGTCGGAAATAACGATACCCGGCATCATCATGGGGTGGAAGATCACCTTCTTGGTATGGGTTTCCTCATTGGTGATAACGCCAGCCCGACCGACTTCCGAACCGGTGCCCGATGTGGTCGGCACGGCAACGATAGGGGCGATGCTGGTCTCGTCGGCGCGGGTCCAGTTGTCGCCAATATCCTCAAAATCCCACATGGGGCGTGTTTGTCCGGCCATGAAGGCGACGACCTTGGCGGCGTCCAGGGCACTGCCGCCACCAAAGGCGATAACGCCGTCATGGTCGCCGTCACGAAAGGCCTTGATGCCATCTTCAACGTTCTGGCTGACCGGGTTCGGCTGAACGTTGCTGAACAGGCCGGTTGGCATTGCGGCGGTTTCGTTGGCCTTGATCGCCTCTGCGACCATGGGCAGGGCGGCAAGGCCGGGGTCGGTGATCAGCAAGGGCCGTTTCATACCAAGCGCCTTGCAGGCATCGGCCAATTCGGCAATACGGCCAACGCCGAAGCGCACGGCGGTCGGGAAGTTCCAGTTGCCCGTTAAGGCAGAGGCATCATTTGTCATTTAAGGTATCCTAAAGAGCAGTTTTCAAATGGAAAGATTTGGGTCGGGTCAGATGATCGTATCCAAGAGCCGAAAGGGTGCAGCCGCGACCGGAATTCTTGACCCCGGTCCAGGCCAGTGCCGGGTCCAGATAATCACAGCGGTTCATAAACCAGGTGCCGGTGTTGACCTGATCGCCAATCGCCGCTGCTGCCCGGGCATCACTCGTGAAGACGCAAGCCGTTAGACCATAAGGACTGTCGTTCATAAGGTCGATGGCTTGTTCGTCGGAAGAGACCTTCATAATGCCGACCACCGGGCCGAAACTTTCTTCCATCATCACCTCCATGGAATGATCGACATCGACCAATACCTGTGGGGCGAGATAGGGGCTTTCCTCGGCGTTGGCGGGAAATAATGCCGGATCGATCAGGGCCTTGGCGCCAGCAGCAACGGCGTCCCTGATCTGGCCGCGCACATATTCGGCGGCGCCGGTGCGGACCATGGGACCGATGGTGGTTTCAGGATCAAGCGGGTTGCCCAATTTGTACGCCTTGACCAACGCGACCGCGCCTTCGACGAAGGCGTCATAAACATCCTCGTGAACATAGATGCGCTCAATACCGCAACATGACTGGCCGGAATTAAAAAAAGCCCCATCAACAAGGGTTTCGATGGCGTGACCCAGGTCGGCGTCGGGGCGAACGTAGCCCGGATCTTTGCCTCCCAATTCAAGACCAACACCGATAAAGCGGCCGGCGGCGGCTTCCTCGACCATCTGGCCACCGGGAACGGAACCTGTAAAGGCGACGAAATTAACTTCATCGGCCTTGATGACGACTTCTGTGTCGGCATGGTTCAGGTGCAGGTACTGGAATATCCCGCTGGGCAAGCCTGCGGCCTTGAAAGCGGCGGCGATGCGTTCGGCGCACAGCGGCGTTTGGGCGGAATGTTTCAAGATCACGGCGTTGCCAGCCATGATCGCCGGCATGAAGGCATTGACTGCTGTCAGGTAAGGGAAGTTCCACGGTGCGATGACGAAGACGACGCCTAAGGGCTGGCGGCGGATGTAACGGGTAAAGCCCTGTTTTTCTTCGACAGGGATATCGGCAAGTGCGTCCGCAGCAATGGCGATCATATGGCGGGCCCGTTCCTCAAAACCGCCGACTTCACCTGCGGCAAAAGCAATGGGACGGCCCATCTGCCAGCAAATTTCCTCGGCGATGCCTTCTTTTTCAGCGACGAAGGCATCGACGGCCTTCTCGCAAATTTTAGCGCGCTCACCCACCGGTGTTTTTGCCCACTCGATCTGGGCGTTTTTGGCAGCCCTTAGGGCGTCTGTGATCATTTTGTCATCAGCGTAGTCGCGCTCCACATAAAGTGAGCCGTCTACAGGGGTGATGGTGCGTAATGTTGATGCCATTGTCCGGATTCCATTTTTGCTTAAATAATTTCGAAGTAGCGATCCATTTCCCAATCGGTGATGTGCTTGCGGAACTCACGTTCCTCCCATTCACGGGTGGCGGCAAAATGGTCAACGAAGGCATCACCAAACAACTGGCGGGCCGGT
The DNA here is from genome assembly GCA_014382375.1 of Rhodospirillaceae bacterium. Classification (GTDB taxonomy): domain Bacteria; phylum Pseudomonadota; class Alphaproteobacteria; order Rhodospirillales; family JABHCV01; genus JACNJU01. The sequence continues at coordinate 32,823 of JACNJU010000094.1, read as the reverse complement.
TTGGAGGCTTTCAGGCGTCCTGCCGCTTCATAAAGGGTCGTCGGAAGCCGTAGTTTTTGCGGGAAGGTTTGCTCGTAAGCATTGCCAACGACCGGTTTGCCGGGCTCAACCTTGTTTTCAATGCCCCACAGTCCGGCGCCAATGGACGCCGCCAATGCCAGGTAAGGATTGATATCGGCCGCGGCGAGGCGGTATTCGACCCGTTGCGACTTGGCGCTGCCCGGTATAACACGCAGGGCGCAGGTACGGTTGTCGATACCCCAGCTTGCTTCCGTCGGAGCCCAGAATCCGGGGATCAGACGGGTATAGGAATTCACTGTCGGGGCAATCATTGCCAACAGTTCCGGCGTCAGTTGTTGCTGGCCACCGACGAAATAGCGCATCCTGTCACTCATGTTGTCGGGTTTTTTGGCGTCATAAAATACAGACTTGCCCTTCTTGTCCTGCAGGGACATATGGATATGGCCGCTTTGGCCGGGCCAGTCGGATGACCACTTGGCCATAAAGGTCGCCATCAGGTCGACCTTCTGACACAAAACCTTTGTCATTGTTTTAAACAGCGCCGCCTTGTCGGCCGATGCGATACCTTCGGACACACCAATGGCGGCCTCCATGCAACCGGCCCCGGTTTCTTCGTGTAGGCCTTCGATTTCAAAATCCATAATTTTGGCGGTCTCGAGAATGTCGGTGTAAAGGTCCGATTGAACGGAATTGCGGATCATCGAGTAACCGAAGAAGCCTTCAGTTAACGGTTTCATATCGCGATAATTTTTTTCGCGCACAGAATGAGGTGTTTCTTCAAAAACAAAGAACTCAAACTCCATTCCGGAAAAGACCTTAAAGCCCATCTTGTCGGCTTTTTTGAGAACCCTGCGCAAGATGCCACGAGGGCAAATTTCCTCGGCCCGGTCAGAAAATTCGCCAATAAACAGTAACATGCCGTCTTCCCAGGGTATTTCGCGACAGCTCTCGGGAACGATACGGGCCGGGGCGTCGGGGTATCCCGTATGCCAACCCGTATAGGTGACGTTGTCGTATAGTTGGTCCTTTGAATCCCAGCCCAGAACCACGTCGCAAAAACCGAAACCACCATCAAGGGCGGAAAAGAATTTAGCCTTCGACATGTACTTGCCGCGCATGATGCCGTCGGCATCAAAGACCCCAACTTTAACATAATCAAGTTTACGTTCATTGACGATTTTTCGGGCGTCGGCGGCGGTTTTGACTTTTCTCGGGTCCATGACGGAATTCCTTAAAAGTTTTATTTAGAAGGTATTTCCCCGGAGGAACTTTTCCCCCGGGGAAAGTCTATAGCCAAGTTTCTTATTTTTAAATCATCAGTAACGATACGGACGACCGGCGGCGGCCATCGTTGCGTTGTATTCCTTGAAGATGTTGACCACCTTTTCGGCAACCGGGCCAGAGGCGGCAATCTCATCCCAGAATTTGAGGGCTTCGGCTTCCACCGTTGCCCATTCTTCATCGGGGATAGAGGTCAGCTTCAATTTGGTGCCTCTGACGCGCAGTTCCGCCTCGCCGCCCCAGTACCAGTGCTGGCGATAGTAGTGCGAACTGTCAAAGGCGAGCTGGACCATGGTCTTCAAGTGGTCAGGCAAGTCGTTCCAGCGACCCTGATTGGCGAAGAAAGAACCACACCATGCTCCAGAGATGTTGTTGGTCAGGAAGTAGTCGGTGACGTCAGCCCAGCCAACGGTGTAATCCTCGGTGATGCCCGACCAGGCAATACCATCAAGCTCACCGGTTTGCACGGCGACTTCAATGTCTTCCCAGGGAAGGGTTACAGGAACCACACCAAAGCGCGACAGGAACTTACCGGCAGTCGGGAAGGTGAACACCCGCTTGCCTTTAAGATCGTCGAGACTGCGGATAGGGGTCTTGGTGTTGAAGTGGCAAGGATCCCACGAGCCGGCGCTAATATGCTTGACGCCGACCTTGCTGTACTCATCGTCCCAAATTTTGTTCAGGCCGTACTGGTGGAAAAGTACCGGCACGTCGAGCGAATAGCGGGTCGCAAACGGGAAGTAGCCGCCGAACTGGGTTACGGCAGTCGGCGAAGCCATGGAATCATCATCGCTTTGCACCGCGTCAATAGTGCCGTTTTGCATTGCCCGGAAAAGTTCACCGGTGGGAACCAACTGATCACCATGATAAAGCTCAATGACCATTTCGCCATTGGCCGCCTTGTTGAAGGCGTCAATGGCAGGTTTGATCACATGTTCGGCAAGTGCAGGACCGGCATAGGTCTGCAAGCGCCATTTAATTGTTGAGGCAGCGTGAACATTGGGTGCGCTGAGTGTTGTCGCGGCTACTGCGCCGACTGACGCTGCCCCCGCCTTTTTTAGAAACTCTCTTCTTTTCGTCATTTTTAGTCTCCCTTGGTTAGTACTGTTGACGGTGATTCACATTAACTTGATGCCGGTTCCGGGGTAACATAACAATCTGGAACAAACAGCGGCGGCCCACCTGTGAATCTTTTTTGTATCTGCCGCCTTCTTCACTTTCTTTGATTTGCCTGCATTCATACATTATTTCCCGTAAATTTGATTGGGCAGCCACATGGCGATTTCGGGATAAATCATAACCAGAATCAAGCCCAATACCATGACAGCCACGAACGGGATAATTGACCTGTAAATGTCTGAAAGAGTTACTTCCGGGGGTGCCATTGCCCGCATCAAAAACAGGTTATAACCAAACGGCGGGGTCATATAGGCGATTTGACAGGTAATGGTGTAGAGCACGCCGTACCAGACAAGATCAAAGCCCAGCATACCCACCAGCGGCACATAAAGCGGTGCAACAATAACCAGCATGGCCGTGTCATCCAGAAACATACCCATGATCAGGTACGAAAGCTGCATCATGATAAGCACTTCCCATGGGCCGAGCCCCATTTTTCCGATGAAGAAGCTCTCGATAGCCTTGACCGCGCCTAGACCGTCGAATACAGCACCAAAACAAAGGGCGGCAAGGATGATCCACATGAACATGCAACTGATGCCCAGGGTCTTGCGGATGGTGTCCTCCATCACCTTACGATTAAGCCTCCCCTTTAGCAGGGCCGCGATGGTGGCTGCCGTTGCCCCGACGGCGGAACTTTCGACCAGGCTGGTAACGCCCATCAGGAACAGTCCGGTCATGGAAAAGAAGATCGCCAGCGGAATAATGCCGGCCTTGAGCAGGCGAAATTTTTCCAACCAGCTAACCTGACGCTCTTCCATGGGCAGAGCGGGGCCAAGCTCTGGCTGGATTTTACAGCGTACGATGATGTAAATGATGAACAGGCTGGCCATCATCAGGCCGGGGAACACACCGGCCATCCAAAGCTGGCTGATCGGCTGGCGGGCGATCATGCCGTAAAGCACAAGGACGACGCTTGGCGGCACCAGAATGCCAAGCGAGCTGCCGGCCTGGATAACGCCGGTCACCATGACCTTGTCGTAACCGCGCTTTAAAAGTTCGGGCAGGGCGATGGTCGCACCAATGGCCATGCCGGCGACGCTAAGGCCATTCATGGCTGAAATTACCACCATCAGGATGATGGTGCCGATGGCCAGGCCACCATTGAGCGGCCCCATCCAGACATGGAACATTTTATAAAGGTCGTCGGCAATTTTCGATTCCGACAGGATATATCCCATATAGATAAACAGCGGCAGGGTCAGCAGCGGATACCATTTCATCAACTTCATGGCGGAACTGAAGGCCAGTTGCGATCCACCGGTGCCCCACAACAACAAGGCCGCGACGACGGCGACAAAACCGATGGCCCCGAACACACGTTGTCCGGTCAGCAGCATCAGCATCATCGAGGAGAACATCAGAAGGGCGATTAGTTCGTAGCTCATACGGACGCCCCATTGGCATCCGCCGGGCTGGCGTCAAACACATCAAGCCCCCTGGCCCGTGCCCAGTCCCTGAAGAAGGTGGCGATCGCCTGTAGCACCATCAGCAGGATGCCGAAGCTCATGACAACCTTGATCGGCCCCATGTAAGGGGCCCACGACGAATAGCTTTTTTCGCCATAGAGCAGCGCGTACTGGGTGCTCGACAAGCCGCCGTACAGCAGCATGACAAGATATACAATCAGGCAAATAGACGTTAAGGAATCGGTGAAGCCCTTTTTCTTTGATGACAGGGGTGTATAGAGAAGATCCATGCGCACATGGTCGCCTAACTGCATGGAATAGCCCCCGCCGAGCATATAATAGGCCGCCATCAGGAACTGGGCCGTTTCCAGCGTCCACAGAACGGGAAGAAAGAACGTCTTCATGATCGACGAATACAGCAGCACCCCCAGCATGGCGAAGATCAGATACATGGCGAACCGTCCGACCCGATAGGTCACGGCTTCCACATATCGAACATATAAAACGACTGCGTTTGGCATTTTTCAGATATTGCCCTTGTTAAGTTTTTCCAGCGCTCGCTTAAGGGTGTCAGTCAATCGGTCTGCCCACATCGATTGTTGCTTCGGCGTTTCGATCAGGTCTTGCCTTATTTCAAACTGCGTGTGTGGCAGGTGCCGCTGCTCGCCATGAACCGGCAGGGTATAATCGGTTTCATCGCTTAAATAATATGGCTCGTTGTCGCCAAGATTTAAATCACCGTCCGCACCTAACAAATCCAGAACAATATGAGAAAGCCGTGGATCACGATTATAGACGACGGCAAAATCCCACGGCCTTTGGAACCCCTTGAACAGTGGCGTAAAGCTGTGAACCGAAACCAGAATGGTGTCCCGGTTTTGCGCAGCCCTGTCGTCCAGGATTTGGCTTATGGCATTGTGATAGGGGGTGAAAATTTCATCAACTCTCACCTGACGCTCTGCCTCGCCTAAGTCATTATTGCCGGGGACCAGTGTGTCCTCGCTGATCGACGGGATGGAATTGAAAACTTCCAGGCACCGGTTACAGTCAATAACCAGGCGGGAATAGTTCTGAAAGGCTGCCGTCGCGTTAAAGTTTTCCGAAAGCCGTTCTGTGACCGCAGCAGCGCCAATATCCCAGGCGATGTGACGGGAAAGCTCCGTTTCTGAAAGCCCGAGTGAGCCAAGGGATTGTGGGATGCGCCTGCTTGCGTGATCGCAGATAAAAACAAATGGGGATGATCCATCAGGGCGAACAATTCTAAATGGCGAGGGTTCAGATTCCGCAAGCAGCGGTCCCCCGGACAGGGAAGCTCTTTCGGCCACATTTCCCGCATTAACCGGAACCACTTTTGAGTCCCTTTCCATCCCCGTTTCTTAGTTGGCAGATATTGTAATTACAGTTACAAAATTTGCAAATGAATTAGTTTTGGAATATTTATTACTAATGCCACAAGCCATCAAAAACAGACCCAGGCTATCGATTGCAGAGGATATCAATCGCAATATCGATTACCTGACCAGAACGGAACGCCAGTGCGCGCGGGTTTTGCTTTCCAATTACCCCTTTATCGGGCTGGAAAAAGTCGCCTCGTTCGCCAAGCGGGCCGAAGTCAGCGCGCCGACCATCCTCCGGCTCGTTGGAAAGTTGGGATTTTCAGGTTATCCGGAATTTCAACAACGGCTGCGAGAGGAACTGGAAGAGCGTCTGCAAACGCCACTGACCAAACACGAAGAGCCACAGTCAGCCCTGGAAGATGATGATTTCCTGGCAAAATATTCAAATTCCGTTGAGCGCAATTTGTCGCGCACGTTGAAGGCCTTGCCGCGCGCTGAATTCGAAGCGGTTCTCAAATTACTTTCCGATGTAAAGCGCCCGGTTCATCTTGCTGGCGGTAAATTGACCAGCACCATTGCCGATTATTTTTACCGTCATCTGATCATGGTCAGGCCAAATGTCAGGCGGATTGAAAACGATTCTTATGCGTGGTCGGAACATCTGATCGACATGGACCGCCGTGATGTTGTCATTATTTTTGATGTCCGCCGTTACCAGCCCGAACTTTTGGAACTGGCGCGTTTGTCGTCACAATGCGGGGCCAGGGTTGTTTTGTTTACGGATCAATGGTTGTCCCCGGTATCCGGCATCGCCAATCACGTGATTCCGGTTCGAATTGATGTTCCTTCAAGTTGGGATTCTGCTGTTTCGACCCTGATGGTTGTCGAGGCGATGATCGCTGCATTGTCAAATAGGGATTGGTCACGGGTTGAGGCCCGGGTCAAGGCGCGCGAAAAACTGGCCGAAAAATCACGCCTCGAAAATTAATCAACCGTGTCTGGTTGACGCGGCGCTTCTACCTGCACGATCTCGCCGTTAAGTTCACACGACGCCTCAGCCAGCTTAAGGAACGCTTCGGTAACATCCTCCGGCGGCTTGACAGTTTCGGGGTCTTCACCGGGATAGGCGACGGGCCGCATGGTCGTGCGGGTCGGCCCCGGATTGATAATATTGGCCTTGACCTTTGTCTTCTCATTTTCCGAGGCGTAGGTCTTGACCATGGTTTCAAGCCCCGCCTTGGAAACACTGTAGGCACCCCAATAGGGCCAGACACCCTGGGTTACGGTCGAAGAGACAAAGATCGCCCGGCCGGCGTCAGACATTCTCAGTAGAGGATCGAAGCTTCTGAGCAGCCTGAAATTGGCGGTCAGGTTCAGCGTCATCACCCGGTCCCAGTCCTTCGGCTTGACTTGCGCCATGGGGGTTAGCGGGGTCAAAAGGGCGGCATTTCCAACCAGAACGTCGAGACGCTTGAAGCGGTCGAAGACGGCTGCACCCATGTGGTCGATGGCGTCGAAATCGCCCAGGTCCATGGGGACCAGGGTGGCGTTCTGGCCACTGATGTCGAGGATTTCGTCATCCAGTTCCTCAAGCGCGCCTTGTGTGCGGGCAGTCAGGATCAGGTGTGCGCCTTCTTTGGCGAAAGCCTTTGCGACGGCTCGTCCGATGCCGCGCGAGGCGCCGGTGACCAGCGCGATACGTCCTTGTAATCGTCCTTCGGCCATCCTGTTATTCCTGCGTAGTCAGCAGGGAAAGCTGTTTGGGTGCCTCGCCGGAATCCTTATCGACAAGGCGGATCGGATAGTTGCCGCTGAAACAGGCGTCGCAGAATTGCGGATTTTCCGTATTGCGGTCCTCGTCGCGGACGGCCCGGTACAGGCCATCGAAGGAAACAAAGGTCAAGCTATCAACGCCGATGATCTTGCGCATGGCTTCAAGTTCATGTTGGGACGCCATCAGTTCTTCCTGGTCCGGTGTGTCAATGCCATAGAAACAGGAATGAGTGATTGGCGGGCTGGAAACACACATGTGGACTTCTTTGGCCCCGGCCTGGCGGACCATGTCGACGATCTTCACCGATGTGGTGCCGCGGACGATGGAATCATCAATCAGAATCACTCGCTTGTCCTTCAGGTACTGGCCGTTGGCGTTGTGCTTAAGCTTGACACCCAGATTGCGGATTTGCTGTGTCGGTTCAATAAAGGTACGCCCGACATAGTGATTGCGGATAATTCCAAGCTCAAAGGGAATGCCCGATTGTTCGGCGTAGCCAATGGCGGCGGGAACGCCCGAGTCCGGCACCGGTACGACCACATCTGCTTCGATACCGCATTCGCGGGCCAGTTCGGCGCCAATGTTCTTGCGGATCTGATAGACATTGCGACCCTCGACGTTGCTGTCGGGCCGGGCGAAGTAAATGTATTCGAAGATGCAGAATTTACTGTCCGTCGGAACGAACGGCTTAAAGCTGTGCAAGCCGGTCTTGTCGATGACGACCAACTCGCCGGGCTCCACATCACGGACATACTCGGCGCCAATGATATCCAGTGCGCAGGTCTCCGATGATAAAATCCACGAATCACCAATTTTGCCAAGGACCAGTGGCCGCACACCCCTGGGGTCGCGCACCCCGATCAGTTTTTCGCGGGTTATGGCGACCAGTGAATAAGCCCCTTCGACTTGCCTGAGCGCATCGGTCACCCGTTCGACCACGTTGGTTCCCCGCGAGACGGCGATCAGATGAATAAAGGTTTCGGTGTCGCTGGTTGACTGAAAGATGCAGCCACGTTCAACCAGTGCCGTGCGCAGCCCGTAAGCGTTGGTCAGGTTGCCGTTGTGGGCGATGGCCAGGCCACCAAACTTGAAGTCGGCGAACAGGGGCTGCACGTTCCGAAGTACCGTGCCACCGGTTGTTGCATAGCGAACATGGCCAATGGCCATTTCACCGGGCAGGGTGCGGATGATCTGTGCTGAATTGAAGTTATCACCGACATGGCCGAGCGCCCGGTGGGAATGAAACTGCTCGCCGTCGAAGGATACAACCCCGGCGGCTTCCTGGCCGCGGTGTTGCAGGGCGTGTAGGCCAAGGGCGGTATGGGCGGCGGCGTCGGGGTGGCGATATATGCCAAAGACACCGCATTCGTCGTGAAAATGATCGTCACCGTCAAAGGTTGTTGGTGAATGGAGGCTGGCGGGGTTCGACATAAGGTTAAGGTGCCTAGTTTATGGTTGAGAACGACTGTCGATCAGACGTTCCATTTCACTACGGATTTTTTCACCGTAGCCTTCAAGGGTTTTAATATCGCCGCCCTTTGGTTCGGGGGCGATCAGGCCTTCAATAACTTTCTGGCTTTCCAGTAACTGGTTGGCCTGTTCGGCGATGCCGCCCGATGCTCCGGCTTCTTCCGGGATCAACATACGAAGCCAGTCGGCGCCAAGCTCGATGATGGGCATGGTGCGGGCATCTCTGAGCCAGGCCGGTTGATCGGCGACGGGCATCATCCATTCGATGGCGATGTATACAAGACAGACCAGAACGGCCCCGCGGACCATGCCGAACAGAAAGCCGAGCGAGCGATCAAGCGCGTTGAGTGTGCTGTCCTGGACGCGTTTGGAAATGGCCCGGGTCAAAATTGATAAAACCGTCAGTGAAACGATAAAGACGACGACCCCGGCTGCCAAATCGGCGGCCAGTTCGATGGGGATCAGATCACGGGCATAGGGCTGCACAAAGGGGAAGGCGTAGATGGTGATAAAGGCGGCACCAATCCAACCGGCTACCGACAATACTTCATGAACGAAGCCGCGCGCGTAAGCCAGGAAGGCCGATATCAGGACGACAACGATAACCGCGATATCGGTAATATTGACGGGCAGATTATCCATTCGCCTGCTCTTTCAGTACCGTGCCCTTGGCAGGTGCATGGAACAGCGCCAGCAGGTCGGCCAGATGTTCAATTTCGCGGATTTCCATCCCGCTCGGTCCTTTTATGCCTTTGCCCTTGCCACGGCCCTTGGGCACGATGGCGCGGGTGAACCCCAGTTTATCGGCTTCCTTCAGTCGTGCGTCCGTATGGGACACGGCGCGCACTTCGCCGGACAGGCCGATTTCGCCGAAAACAACTGTCTGGGGTGGCACCGCGATGCCGCTTAAAGAAGACGCCAAAGCCGCCGCAACCGCCAGATCAGCGGCGGGCTCAGAGACCCTGAGTCCACCTGCGACGTTTAGGTATACGTCGTTGGCCCCAATGGCAAGTCCGCATCGTGATTCAAGGACCGCCAGGACCATGGCCAGGCGACCGGAATCCCAGCCGACGACGGCCCGCCTGGGGGTGCCAAGGGGACTTGGCGCAATCAGGCTCTGCAATTCGACCAGCATCGGCCGGGTGCCTTCCATGGCGGCCAGCACCGAAGCGCCGTTGATTTCGCTGTCGTGATCGGACAGGAACAGGGCCGACGGGTTGCTGACTTCCATAAGTCCGGTGCCGGTCATTTCAAAGACGCCGATTTCATCGGTCGGCCCGAAGCGGTTTTTGACGGCCCTTAAGATTCTGAACTGGTGACTGCGCTCACCCTCGAAATAGAGCACCGTATCGACCATGTGTTCCATCACCCGGGGGCCTGCGATCTGGCCGTCCTTGGTGACATGACCGACCAGAATGACGCAAAAGCCGCGGCGCTTGGCTAGCCGGATCAGTTCCTGGGCCGAAGTCCGCACCTGACTGACCGTGCCCGGTGCCGAATCCAGGCTATCGACGAACATGGTCTGAATGGAATCAACAATCACCACTTTAGGGGGCTCGCCACTGTTCAAGGTGGTGACGATGTCGCGTACGGACGTCGCTGCGGCCAGCTTGACGGTGGCCTTGCGAAAGCCCAGCCGGTCGGCCCGCATTCGCAATTGTTCAATGGATTCTTCGCCGCTGATGTAGGCGATAGAAGCGTTTTTGGCCAATGAGGCCGCGGCTTGTAACAACACCGTCGATTTACCGATGCCGGGGTCGCCGCCGACCAGCAGGGCCGAACCGGGAACCAGCCCACCGCCACAAACCCGGTCAAACTCGGCAATGCCGGTGACCATACGCATCGGTGGGGGACTGTCGCCTTCAAGGCCGACAAATTCAACATGGCGACCGCGTTTTGAGCCCAGTCCCTTGGGCGCCTGCTCGGACCCGGCTTCCTCGACCAGCGTATTCCAGGCACCGCAATTGTCGCAGCGTCCGCTCCATTTCGAGCTGACGGCAGCACAATCCTGGCAAACATACTGGGTCGAATTTTTAGCCAATAAAAGTCCTTACGGGACAGAACGGACAGGACCTCCACGAGTCGGTCTATAAGACCTATCTGATGTACGGGATTCGAGACCTAAAGACAAGGCGGGAAGGGGATTTCCCACAGCTAAAATAGCGTCATTCCTGCGCAGGCGGCTTTATCCCTTGCACGCGTACGGCCAGATCAGTTTGGTGTTGGCCGGGATGAACTTGCCATCTTCGGTCATTACCGGGATCGGAATTTTCTTCTGGCTTTTGGGCAGGTCGCGCAGGCTATAGGAGTCAAACGGCGGCTTTGCCCGATAGAGGGCGTTGGGGTCCATCCACTGGCCTTTTACCGGGATCAGCTTGCCATGGGTCAGGGCGTAGTTGGGGCTTTTCGTGAACCAAACGGCGAAGTGAATGGCGGGGCGGCGTTTGCCGCTTTGCATGCCGCTTCGGCCGATGCCGGAATTTCCCGTCGGGCCAAGGTTCTCGCCAATTTTTACCTTATCACCGACCATGTATTCAGGCATGACGTTGAAATGGGCGTATTGGGTGTAAATCCAGTAGCCGGGAATACCGGTTTGTTCGGGGGTGTGGCGAAGGATGATCTCTTTGCCGCGGTAACTCTTCTCACCGCGCTCGACACTGACCACCGTGCCGTCCGCCGCCGCGATCATTGGCGTTCCGTATGGGGCAGGCATGTCGATGCCACCGTGATAATTTTCGCGGTTGCGTTTGTGGGTGTAGGAAATCGCCCATTGTTCGTCGATATCACGACAGTTAAGGCCCTTGGGGAATTTAGGCCTTAAACCCGTTTCAAACATGCCGAGCTTGATGGCGACCTTGATCGAGCACGTCTTCGATCGTCCGATACCGCAAAGGGTTTCGTCATCAATTGTCGAAATCGGTACCACAGCGTCCATTTTGGTAGTCAGGGGCGTGGCCGTAGGGGTTTCATCCGCTGTTTCGCCGAAGCGGGCGCGCAGTTCTTTTAAGGAAAGGTAGCCGTCTTCGTTAGCATCAATGCCCTCGAAAATTTTTTTCTTCTTTTTCCACTCCTTGATGCTGATTTTGCCGTCGCCGTTACGGTCATTGTTATCAAGCGATATCTCGGCTTTGCCAGCGTTGGCGAGAGCAGGCAGACCCAGTATCACGAACAGGGCGAAAGCAGTTAAAAGATAGATGTGGGTGCTTTTCATATCAAAAAGAAAAGCATAACCGGAACAAGTAAGTCTAGGTCTGCATGACCATTTGGGGCGGTCCTTTGGAACGTCGGTGTTGACCTTGACCCCACTCCTGCCTTTCCGATGGCGGTGGATTGATGGTACGATTTTCGCGAATCGGATAGCTCGCAGAGGAAACTTCATGACATCTCGTACAGCGCAGGCCTATGACGCTCTGGTGCTCCACAAGCCTAAGTTTGTTCTCGTCGTATTGCTGTCAATTCTGGTTTTCTTCGGCTATCACACCAAAGATTTCAGGCTGGACGCATCGGCCGATACCTTGCTGCTGGAAGAAGACGTGGACCTCAATGTGTTCCGGCAAATCCAGGAACGATATCCAGGTAACGAATTATTCATTGTCACGTATACACCCGACAATGATCTCTTCTCGGACCAGGCATTGGAGCCTTTGAAGCAACTGCGCGATGAACTCAGTAAAGTCACCAGCGTCAACACGGTTCTTTCGATCCTTGATGCCCCCCTGTTCGATAGCTCTGATCAAGATATTCAGGAAATGCTCAAGGATATGCCGAGTCTGGAGAAACCCGATATCGACCGGGCCAAGGCCAGGGACGAACTGGTCAATAGCCCCATTTACCGTGATCTTATCGTCAGCGCTAATGGCCGAACCGCTGCCCTGGTGTTGGAAATGGCTGAAAATGAACAGTTCAGCCGCTTACTTAAGTCTCGAAGCGTATTGCGGACGAAAAGGCGGCAAAGCGGTCTCTCGGCCGATGAGGCGCAAACCCTGAAACGCATCTCCGCCGAATATGACCAGGTTCATGAAGCGGTAAACGAGCAACGCCATCTTGACATCGCCCAAATCAGGGACATCATCAAGCCATACCGCCAGCACGGCGTTCTATATCTCGGCGGTTTGCCGATGATTACCGATGATATGGTGACATTCGTGCGCAATGATCTGACCGTCTTCGGGGGCGGTGTTCTCGCCTTCCTGATCATCATTCTCACCGCTATCTTTCGGAAAATGCGCTGGATCGTACTCCCCTTGTTCAGTTGCTTTTACGCCGGACTGATCATGATCGGCGTGCTTGGATTGTTCGGTTGGATGGTCACCGTCATCTCATCCAATTTTCTCGCCCTCATGCTGATCATCACCATTTCGATGAACATTCATTTGATCGTGCGCTACTTGCAACTGCATCGGGACCATCCTGGTGACGATCAGTTGACACTGGTTAGAACCACCATTCACAAGATGGTGAAACCCTGTCTGTACACCGCGCTGACCACCATCATGGGATTTGGCTCCCTGGTCGTCAGCGATATCAAACCGGTCATAGACTTCGGGTTGATGATGAGCGCCGGTTTGACGGTGACGTTTGCGACCTCGTTTCTGCTGTTCCCCTCATTGCTGTTGGTTCTGGGAAAAACAGAATCCGCCCCCCCCGTTGAAAGTATCCAGTTCTTGTTACCTGAATATCTGGCCCGCCTTACCGAGTTCCAGGGCAACAAGATCCTTGTCTTGGCGATCATGTTGAGCGTCATCAGCATAGCGGGAATATCCATGCTGCGTGTCGAGAACAGCTTCATTAACTATTTCAGTGACGACACCGAAATTTATCAGGGCCTGAAGCTCATTGATGAAGAACTTGGCGGTACGACGCCTGTGGAAATACTGATAAAACTGGAAGATGAAACAATTGAAGAGTTGACACCCGAGGATCTTGCTGAGATGACTCCCGAAGAGATACGCGAAGAGCGTGCGTACATGAAAGCGATGAGAACCCAACCGGAGTTGTGGTTTACACCGACCAAGATCCAACTCATCAAAAAAGCCCACGACTACCTCGACGGATTGCCCGAAATAGGCAAGGTGCTCTCGCTCGCATCGTCGGTCCGGGTTGTCGAAGAGATTGCCGAAAAGGAACTGGAAGGAATGGATTTGGCAATCCTCTACAACAAGGTTCCCGCCATGGTCAAAAACAGTCTCATCGAGCCCTATGTCTCAATCGAGAACAACGAGGTGCGACTGGTGGCGCGTGTGCTGGATTCAATACCGGATCTGCGTCGCAAGGAGTTGCTGGAGAAGATTCGTGGTGACCTGGAGAAGGATAACGAATTCAAGGAGCTCACCGATTATAAGTTTCTGATCAATGACGTGACCGTCAGCGGGTTGCTCGTGCTCTACAACAACATGCTGCAAAGCTTGTTCGCATCGCAGATCAAGTCTATCGGCGTCGTCATGCTGGGTATTGCGGTCATGTTCATGGTGTTGTTCCGTTCCGTCACCTTGTCGGTTATCGGCATTCTGCCAAACTTGTTGGGTGCCTTGGTTGTTTTGGGGGTTATGGGATGGTCGAAAATTCCCATGGACATGATGACCATCACGATTGCCGCCATCACCATCGGCATCGCCGTCGACAATGGAATTCACTATATCTACCGCTTCAGGGAAGAGTATGCCCTTACCAACAGTTATGTGGAGACCCTGCACATTTGCCATTCCAATATCGGCAAAGCGGTGTTCTACACGACCATGAGCATTATCTTCGGTTTCTCCATCTTGATGATGTCCAACTTCATCCCGACGATCTATTTTGGCGTCCTGACCGGGGCGGCAATGTTCATCGCTCTTTTGGCAGCCCTTACGGTGCTGCCAAAGCTGATTTTACTTTGGAAGCCATTCGGCTGACGAGGTAATACGCTTTTTAAGCCGTGCCGTTCTCATAGACCCGGTGAAGGCGGCTGCCAAGCGCGGTCAGGATTTCGTAACCGATAATTGACGCGGCATCGGCAATATCGTCAATCGGGTTATGCGGCCCGATCAGATCAATCATGGCACCGGGATGGACCTCACTTTGGGGCACCTCGCTGACATCAAAAGTTATCAAATCCATGGATACCCGCCCGACCAGCGGCAGCCGTTGTTGCCCCAGGTAGCCGAAGCCGCAGTTGCTCAGTGACCTGAGATAACCATCGGCGTAACCGACGCCAACGGTTGCGATCCGGCCTTTGCGTTCGACCCGGTAAGTGGCACCATAGCCAACGCTCTGGGGGCTATCAACGTCACGAATCTGGAGGATTTTTCCTTGTAACCTAATGACTTGCGCCATTGGGTTGGGTTTGCCGGGTGTCGGATTGACGCCGTACAGGGAGACACCGGGGCGGGCCAGATCAAAATGATACTCGGGGCCTAAAAAGATTCCTGACGAGTTGGCGAGGGAAGCCCTGCATCCGGGAAAAAGTTTCAGGGCCTGTTTGAAACGTTGCAGTTGTTGGTCGTTCATGGCGGTATCGCGGTCTTCGGCGCAGGCCAGATGGCTCATGACGTAAGAAATATTCAAACCCTTGAGGATTGCCCGGTCGTTGGCCAGGATTTGCAGTTCTTCGGGCGGCAGACCCAGGCGCGACATGCCCGTATCAATATGGATGTCGGCGGCAAGTCCGGGTGCTGCATTTTTCCAGGTCTCAATATCGTTTAAGGAATTAAGCACCGGGATCAGGCGGTGCCGGGTCATGGTCGCCGGTGCCATGGCTCCACTGAGAATATGGATGTGGCCATCCAGCCCGGCCTCACCCAATACCCGGCGCAGCGAAATGCCTTCATCGATGAGAGCGACAAAGAATTCCCGGCATCCGGCCCGGGCCAGTTCAACAACGGCGCGCGATGCCCCGATGCCATAGGCGTCGGCCTTCAGCGCGACCGCGCAGTCGGCGCTTTCAAGCTGGCTTTTGAGCATCTGCCAGTTGCTGACGAGGGCCGCAAGGTCGATGCTCAGGATGCCACCGCTGGTGTCCGGGCTGCTCATATGAAAATTAATAATTGGGTTGGTGGATGGTTTCAAGGTCACTGAAACGGGTGAACTCGCCGGTGAACTGCAGGTTGACGGTGCCGACGGGACCATGACGTTGTTTGGCGATGATCAACTCGGCGATGTTGCGGACTTTTTCGAGCCGCTCCTCGTTACGCTGCTGACGCAGGAAGAATTTGTCGTCGCTTTCATTCTCGTGCTGGGATGCGCCCTTGCGCTCAAGGTAATATTCTTCGCGGAAGATGAACATGACCACGTCGGCGTCTTGTTCAATGGAGCCTGACTCGCGCAAATCCGACAACATGGGACGTTTGTCTTCACGCTGCTCGACGGCGCGCGACAACTGCGACAGGGCGATCACCGGCACCTCAAGTTCCTTGGCCAGGGTCTTGAGGCCACGGGTAATTTCAGAGACCTCCTGAACCCGACCATCATTGCGCGATGAACTGGAACCTGAAATCAGTTGCAAATAATCGACCACGATCAGGCCAAGATTATGTTGCCGCTTAAGGCGGCGGGCGCGCGTTCTAAGGGCACTGACAGTCAAGGCCGGGGTGTCGTCAATGAAGATCGGCATGTCATGCAGTGTCTGGCTGATGGCGACCAGCCGGTCGAATTCCGGGGTCGTGATCTTGCCTTTGCGGATGCTGTCTGACGAGGTTTGGGTCTGTTCGGATATGATACGTGTGGCCAATTGTTCGGCAGACATTTCCAGCGAGAAGAAGCCAACCACAGCACCTTGTTCACCACCTGTTTGATGATGGGTATAGGCGGCGTTGTAGGCGATGTTGGTGGCCAGGGCAGTTTTGCCCATCGATGGACGCCCTGCCAGAATGAGCAGGTCCGATGGATGCAAGCCACCAAGCATGGTGTCCACATCAAGCAACCCCGTGGTCACACCGGCCAGTGCGCCGTCACGTTTATGGGCGGCTTCGGCCATGTTCAGGGCGGCAACGACGGATTCCCTGAAGGACTGGAAGCCGCCTTCGTAATTTCCAGTGGTCGCCAGATCGTAAAGAGTTTGTTCAGCGGCCTCGATTTGTCTGGTTGCCTCGTCTTCGACATCACCGCCGTAAGCCCGGTTGACAACGTCCTCGCCAAGGCCGATCAGTTCGCGCTTCAGGTGCAGATCGTAGATGATTCGTCCATACTCACCGGCGTTGATGATTGAAACGACACTTCCAGCCAGTTCAACCAGGTAAGCCGGGCCGCCAATTTCGGCGAGGCTTTCATCCTGCTCGAAGTATCGCTTCAAGGTTACCGGATCGGCGATCTGTCCCTTTTCGATCAGTTTCGAGCAGGCATCGTAAATGACACCATGCTGGGCAATGACGAAATGTTCAGGAAACAGGAATTCCGAAACTTTCTCATAGGCCTTGTTATTGGCAAAAATGGCACCAATCAGGGATTTTTCCGCTTCGATATTGTGCGGAAGGGTGCGAAAGGCAGAGCTGAACTGCTCGCCATTTTCGTTTATGGGGTCAGTTAGGGGCGGGGGCATTGCTGTGGTTGACATGATTTCAAGAAACTACAATGAAGGCCCTCCTGCGTCGCGTGTTAATCATGTGGATAGCGGGGACTGATTCGCATTATATCAAAAAAAACGGCGCCCCGGAATTTCCAGAGCGCCGTTTATCATTCTTATGATGGGAAAAAGACTAGACGTCGGTCTTTTCCTCTTCCTCAGCCTCCGTTTCAGGCTCCTCGGCTTCGGCAGCGGCTTCTTCGCTAGCGGCTTCAGCAGCGGCTTCCTCTTCGGCAGCTTCCTCGACGGCAGCGGCTTCGATGGCTTCCGCTTCTTCAGCGTCTTCAGCCTTCTCGAATATTTTTTCAGCTTCAATCTTGGCCTGGGCGGCTTCTTCCTGATCGATGGTGAGGACAGCCTGGCCGGTCTTCGCCTGGATCTTGGCTTCTTCTTCCGAACGGGCGATGTTGGCGATAACGCTCACCGACAGTTCCGGGTGCAGGCGAACCTGAACAGTGTACAGACCAAGCGCCTTGATCGGATGGGCCAGTTCGACTTGCTGGCGGCTAATGGTGAAACCACCGTTGACCACTTGTTCGGCAATGTCGCGGGCGTTGACCGAACCATAAAGCTGTCCGGATTCACCAGCCTGACGAACCAGAATGACACTGAGGCCATCAAGCTTTTCGCCAACCTTTTCGGCTTCACCCCGAAGCTTCAGGTTATCGGCTTCCAGCTGGGCGCGCTGCGTTTCAAAATGTTTGCGATTGTCTTCGGTGGCGCGCAGGGCTTTGCTTTTTGGCAGCAAAAAGTTGCGGGCGTATCCGGATTTAACCGAGACCACATCGCCCATCTGGCCGAGTTTCTCGATGCGTTCCAAAAGAATGACTTCCATATTGCACTCCTAGCCCGAAAATCGGGCGCTTAAAAAAAGTATCAGTTTTCGTCTTTAGAGCAACCTGCGCTTAATCAAACGCAGATATGTTGCTCAATTCATAAATCGCGATCAAATTACCTTCATTAAAAGTGAAACCGCTTTAATGAAGGTTGATCTAGTCGTCGTTCCGGTCGGGACCGGGGTTCATAAAACGTCGGCGTAAGCCGACCCATTGCTCCAGTAACCCGGCCAGGATGACCGCCATGGCAATCCAGCCCGAAAGGAACATAACCAAATAAAACACCGTCAGTAACGTTCCCGGAAATTGTACCTGGCGAGCCAAATAGTGGACCACACCAAGGCCGAGAAAGAAAAACGGCACAGCAAGAATCAACGCCAGATTCCGGCCAAAAAACTCCAACTCCCCCTGGCCCAACAACGCCACCGCAGCGGCTGAAATCAAAAGCCAGGACATCCAGTCCGGCAGCACGAGGTCGGCCAATTTTGACTTTGGCCGATCAAAACGCTTGGCGCGGGTCAGTATCGCCGCTGCGATGGAGGCATTAACCGCCGCCATCACCACCCAGGATGTTCCCATATATCCCGGGAACAAGGGCGATATCGCCTGGACAAGATCATCGCGCACTACCTCGTCCATGGTCGGCATCATATAAGCGAAGACCTGACCCAAATAGGACCGCACCATTTCGTGCAATCCACCGTCTTCACCCAGTGACCAAAACATCGCCACCGTCAGCAAGCCGGTGCAAAACACCGACAGAATGCAAAGAATGGATCCAACCGGGTACCATTCTTCGGTTTTTCCATCCGCCGCGGGTACCTTTAACAAACCCTGGCGGACGATAATCCACGCTGGCAGTGCGTGAACCACTGAAAATAACACTCCCGACATCGCACCACCGATAAGGCCGGTGACGATGATGCCGGTAAGCCCTGCTACCGTTGCCGCCTTGATGCCATGATCGAGACCGACCAGTAGCAATGGCAATGGCGCCAGATAAACCGCCAGCAAGGCGCCAGGCATTCCCGACATAAAGGCCAGCGAAGCAAAGGCGCTTAAGGTTCCGCCGCCTATGGCTATCAGCATGTCCTTGGACATCCGACTCTCCTGCGGCGCAAGCTGTTGAGCGCGCCTATAAGCCGTTTTATTTAACGACGTAAGGGATCAAAGCGAGGAAGCGCGCACGCTTGATCGCCTTGGCCATTTCACGCTGTTTCTTGGCCGAAACGGCGGAAATCCTGCTCGGTATAATTTTGCCACGTTCGGACGTGTAACGTTGCAGCAGACGGATATCCTTGTAATCGATCTTTTGCGACTTGGCGTTAGAGAACGGGCAACTTTTACGGCGTTTGAAAAATGGACGACGCTCGCCGCCACCGCCACTGCCCTGATCCGAGGGGGTCATACTCATGCCTCTGCTCCATCACTTGCGGTTTCTGCGGCTTCCACGGTTGCTGCTTCAGCTACGACTGCTACGGGCGTATTGCTGTCGTCATTATTGTCATAGCTGCGCGGACGCTCGTCGCGTTGACGTGACTGCATCATCACCGACGGGCCTTCTTCAAAAGCATCGAGCTTGATGGTCAAGTAACGAAGAATGTCTTCGTTGATCCGCATCTGGCGTTCCATCTCGTGGATGGCCGGGGCAGGGGCATCTATGTTGAAAAGAACATAGTGGGCCTTACGGTTCTTGTTGATCCGGTAGGAAAGGGTACGCAGACCCCAGTTTTCGGTGGTAACGACAGAACCGCCATTGTCGCTGATGACCTTGGAGAAGGTCTCACACAGGCCTTCGACCTGGGTAGCGGAAATATCCTGACGTGCAATAAACACGCATTCGTAATAAGCCAATTTATATCTCCCTCTGGCTTTTCTCATTCCCGGCCAGCATCATGCTGAACAAGGACATAGCCAAGTCGTGTGACTCGGCAAGGAGTTGAAGGCGCGCAATATACACGAAAAGCTTAGGTGCGCAAGGGGTTATAAAGACTGTCGTCAGGCATTTATTTTTGGCTTTGAATGGGCCCTCCAGGAAGCTTTGCGGATTGCTGTTTTATGTCTTGGCACGAAACCTCATGACAATTGCCAAGGGTAACACTATACAGGGGCCGTCGTTTTTGGTTGTTCAGGAACTTTTGACAGGTTAGCACCAGCGCCATGCCCAAGAATTTCGCCTCTACTGTTATCAAACTTGCCATCGGCTCCCTCCTGTTGGGTCTGTTATTGCGGTTCTTTGCGGTTAACCCGCGCAATCTTCTTGAAGGGTTGGGCGACACGGCGCTTGCAATTTTTGATACCCTCGCCGGGATACTGGCCTGGGCCGTCGAATACATTTTGATCGGGGCCATCGTCATCGTGCCGATCTGGCTTGTTATTTATGCCTGGGGCAAATTTCGGGGCAAGTAAGTGCCCCTTAAGGCTTCTCATTATTATCAATAGACACTGACAGGATGTATTTTCTATGACGCTTGCTTTCATTTTTCCAGGCCAGGGCTCACAGAGTGTTGGCATGGGCCAGGAGCTGGCCGCCGCTTATCCTGCCGCCGCCCAGGTGTTCGAGGAAGTTGACGAAGCGCTTGGAGAAAATCTCTCCAAATTGATGTTCGAAGGCCCGGAAGACACCCTGACCCTGACCGAAAACGCACAACCGGCGTTGATGGCGGTCTCGCTGGCGGTGATGCGGGTGCTTGAAAGTGAAGGTGGCCTTGATCTTGGGTCTGCAAAGTCCAAGGTCAAATTTGTGGCTGGTCATTCCCTTGGTGAATATTCGGCGCTTGCTGCCGCCGGAACGTTTTCGATCAGCGACGCGGCGAAATTATTGAAGACCCGTGGTCGGGCCATGCAGGAAGCCGTTCCCGTTGGTGAAGGTGCCATGGCGGCACTTCTGGGCCTTGAACTGGAAGCCGCCTCCGCTGTTGCCAATCAAGCCAGTCAGGGTGATATCTGCACCGCTGCCAACGACAACGCCAGCGGTCAAGTGGTCATCAGCGGCACCCGCGCCGCGGTCGAACGGGCTATCGACATCGCCAAGGAGCAAGGTGCCAAGCGTTGCGTTCTATTGCCGGTTAGCGCCCCTTTTCATTGCGCGCTGATGGCACCGGCAGCAGAAATTATGGCCGAAGCCCTTGCCGGTGTGCGGATGCAGCCACCCGCCGTTCCCCTGATCGCCAATGTGACAGCCAGTGATGTCAATGACGCCGCTGAAATCCGTCGGCTGCTGGTTGAACAGGTGACCGGTATGGTGCGCTGGCGCGAGAGTGTCCTTTATATGAAGGAAAAAGATGTTGAAGGTCTGGTCGAGATTGGCGTTGGCAAAGTATTGAGCGGCCTTGCCCGACGCATCGACCGCGACCTGAGCGCCGTGAATGTCGGGACGCCTGAAGATGTCGCGTCTTTTCTTGAAAGCATTTGACGAAGGAGACACCGCATGTTTGATCTAACCGGGAAGCGGGCGCTGGTCACCGGCGCGTCTGGCGGCATTGGCGGAGCGATTGCCAAAGCCCTGCACGCTCAAGGTGCTGAAGTCGCCCTGTCGGGAACCCGAACCGAAGCCCTGGAGGCGTTAAAGGTGGAACTGGGTTCGCGTGCTCATGCAACGCCAGCGGATCTTGGCTCACCTGACGGTGCTGCGGCGCTGTTTGCCGACGCGGCAGAGTCCATGGGCGGCGTTGATATTCTTGTCAATAATGCCGGTTTGACCCGCGATAATCTGTCCATGCGTATGCAGGACGAAGAATGGGAGCAGGTGCTGGATGTTAATTTAACTGCCGCCTTCAGGTTGTCCAAGGCGTGTCTTCGCGGGATGATGAAAAACCGCTGGGGACGAATCGTCTCGATCACATCCATTGTCGGGGTCACCGGAAATCCGGGGCAGGCCAATTATGCAGCCTCAAAAGCCGGGCTTATCGGGATGTCGAAATCCATGGCCCAGGAAGTCGCAAGTCGTTCCATTACCATCAATTGTCTGGCCCCGGGTTTCATTGAGACACCAATGACGGACGCCCTTGGCGATGAGCAAAAGGAAAAGCTTTTGGTAGGTATTCCCAGTGGCCGATTGGGCTGTGTTGATGACATCGCCGCAGGCGTTGTTTACCTGGCCAGTGATGAAGCCGCCTACGTAACCGGACAGACCCTGCATATCAATGGCGGCATGGCCATGATATGATCGAAGACCGGGTCAGGATTGGCCTCTGGTATCGTTAAATAAAGTATGTTAGGTAACGGAAGCTTTTGCGGTTTTGCCATGTGTTTCGGCCTTGTTGGCCCTGCTTTGAAACTGAGCGAATCGCAACAACAAAATGGAATTAAAGCAGTTTTCTCAACAGATAGTTTTCAAGGAATAAGTTGATATGAGTGATGTCGCAGATCGCGTAAAGAAGATCGTTCTCGAACACTTGGGTGTTGACGAGGCAAAAGTCGCCGAAAATGCCAGTTTCATTGATGATCTGGGCGCTGACAGCCTGGATACGGTTGAACTGGTGATGGCTTTTGAAGAAGAATTTGGTTGTGAAATTCCCGACGATGCCGCCGAGAAGATTCTGACGATCAAAGATGCCATTACTTTTATTGAAGCGAATACCTGAACGTTAAGGACTACCTTT
Source organism: Rhodospirillaceae bacterium (assembly GCA_014382375.1). Lineage (GTDB taxonomy): Bacteria > Pseudomonadota > Alphaproteobacteria > Rhodospirillales > JABHCV01 > JACNJU01. The sequence goes on along the minus strand of JACNJU010000094.1, from coordinate 10,376 downwards.
AGCGATCAAATGAGGGCTCGTTCATCATGAGACGTGTAGTCGTTACCGGTATGGGTATGGTCTCACCGCTTGCGAACGGTGTTGATCATTCGTGGAAGCGCTTGATTAATGCCCAGTCCGGCATTGCCGCAATTACCTCGTTCGATGTGTCTGATCTGCCGGCCAAGATTGCTGGCCAGATCGAAGAAGGCGAGGGCGAAGGCCAGTTCAACGTCGACAATTATTTCAGCCCCAAGGAACGCCGCCGGGTCGATGACTTTATTGTTTATGGCATGGCCGCGGCAATGGAAGCTGTTGAGGATTCCGGCTGGACTCCCGAGGGTGAAGAAGACCAGTTTCGCACCGGTGTTCTGATTGGCTCCGGCATTGGCGGCCTTCCTGAAATATCAAAGGGCTCGCTGACCGTCGATTGCGAAAGCGGTGGTGGCGTTCGGCGTTTAAGTCCGTTCTTTATCCCGGCCAGCCTGATCAATCTGATTTCCGGTCATGTCTCCATCAAGTACGGATTCAAAGGCCCCAACCACGCTGTCGTTACGGCCTGTTCAACCGGTGCGCATGCTATTGGTGACGCAGCCCGCCTGATCATGTGGGAAGACGCTGATGTGATGATTGCCGGTGGTGCCGAAGCCGCCTGTTGCCGCGTTGGCATGGCCGGTTTCTCGCAATCCAAGGCACTTTCGACATTGTTTAATGACACCCCTGAGCAAGCTTCTCGGCCCTGGGACAAGGATCGTGATGGTTTCGTTATGGGTGAAGGTGCCGGTGTCGTTGTGCTGGAAGAACTTGAACACGCCAAGGCCCGTGGCGCGAAGATTTACGCCGAAATTGTTGGTTACGGGTTGACCGGCGATGCTCATCACATTACCGCACCGACACCTGACGGCAACGGCGCGTTCCGCTGCATGACTGCGGCGATCAAGCGTGCAGGACTGAATCCGGAAGATATCGATTACGTCAACGCCCACGGCACATCGACCATGGCCGACGTTATTGAACTGGCGGCGGTCAAGCGGGCCTTTGGCAATGCGGTGGATGATATATCCATGTCCTCGACGAAATCAGCGATTGGCCATTTGTTGGGTGCCGCGGGCGCGGTCGAATCGATATTCTCAATATTGGCGATTCAAAACGGCGTCGTCCCGCCGACCCTCAATCTTGATAATCCTGACGAGGGCTGCAATATTGATCTGGTTCCTCATCAGGCCAAGGAGCGCACCGTCAGGGCGGCGTTGACAAATTCATTCGGCTTTGGCGGCACCAATGCAACGCTGGTGTTCAAGGCCTGCGATTAGTTTAGAGTGAGCGACATGCGTCGCTTTATATTACCTATCCTTACCTTTTTTGTTCTTCTGGCCCTGGTCGCTGGCGGTTTTATTGCGTGGGGATATCTGCAATACACCAAACCCGGCCCGACCATTGCCGAGACGACGGTCTATATTCCACAAGGCTCGGGGGTTGAGTCCATTGCCGACACCCTGACCCAGGCGGGGGTTATCGCCGATCCGCTGATCTTTCGTCTGGGGGTTCGCCTGTCCGGCGTCGACAAGGCGTTGAAGGCTGGCGAGTATGCCTTTCCTTACGGCGCCAGCGCCAAGGTCGCAGCGGAAGTTCTGATCAGTGGCAAGACCGTGGTTCACCGCCTGACCGTTGCTGAAGGGCTGACCTCCGTCGAGGTCTTCGATCTACTGGTCGCCGCTGGCAGGTTGGAGGGATCTTTCGACGTGCCGCTGGAAGGCTCAATCCTGCCTGAAACCTATCATTACTCATACGGTGACAGTCGCGCTGATCTGGTCGAACGAATGGTCAAGGCGATGGACAAACGCCTGACCGGGCTGTGGGCCCAGCGGGCGGATGGACTACCACTGAAAAGCCCGGCCGAGGCACTGATACTGGCCTCTATTGTCGAGAAGGAAACCGGCGTCAAGGACGAGCGGGGACGGGTTGCCGGTGTTTTTATCAATCGATTGAGCAAGGACATGCGCCTGCAATCCGACCCAACGGTTGTTTACGGCCTGAATGAAGGGGAAGGGCCGCTGGGACGGGCCCTGAGCCGCGCCGATCTTAAAGTTAATAATTCCTACAACACTTATCTGATCAAGGGATTGCCACCGGGCCCCATTTGCAACCCGGGACTGGCTGCCATCAAGGCGGTGCTTAACCCGACCCCAACGGACGAGCTTTACTTTGTCGCCGATGGCAACGGCGGCCACGTCTTCGCCAAAACCCTAGAAGAGCATAACCGCAACGCCGCCAAGTGGCGTAAAATCAGGGACGGCGGGTAAGGTTCAAGCCCCTCAAGCGCCAGCGCGTCATTGAGAAATATCATCACCCCTTCCTCGGCATACGGCTGAGCAGTTTGTTGGCCCAGCACGGGGGCAACAGGTTGAGGCACCACATGAAGGCGACAAAAGGCCAGGGGAAGGCTATCAACAGGCGGTTTTTGGCCAGGCCTTTGGCAATAATCCGAGCCGCCTTTGGGGCTTTCATCAGCAGTGGCATGGGAAATTTATTCTTCGCTGTGATCCGGCTTTCAACAAAGCCCGGACAGATAACACTGACCCCGATGCCTTCCGGCGCGAGCACCCCGCGCAGAGCCTCCCCGTAGGCCTTGACCATAACTTTTGATGTGGAATAGGCGGGGGCGCTGGGCAAACCCCGAAACCCAGCCATGGAACTGACAAGCGCCAGCTGACCACGTCCACGTTGGCGCATCGGCGTCAAGGCCGGGAAGATGGTGTTCAGGACACCGGCAAAATTGACGGCGAAGATGTCGCGGGTCGTGCTTTCATTCAAATCAATGCTGTTGCCGCCACTATCGCCCGAGATACCGGCGTTGGCGATAACCAGATCAAGGGGGTGGGCCTGATCGGCGTGGTTGATCCAGTCCGCCATGGCGTCCCGGTCGCAAACATCGACAACGGTGGCGCTGACCTCTGCCCCCTTGTCACGACAAGCCTGCGCGACATCTTCAAGGCGGGCCTGGTCACGACCGCTTACGGCCAAAAAGACGCCGGGCCCAGCATAAAAGTGGGCCAATGCCTCGCCAATACCACTCGAAGCGCCGGTAATCAAAATGCAGCGGGGGTTTTTCATGGCTCTGTTATAGTCAATCTTGATATAAGTTGCACCTGCGATAACCCAAATGGAGAACCCGCTTGCCTATACATTCGATGACCGGCTATGCCCGAACCGAAGGCTCTGACGATCAGTGCTCCTGGGTCTGGGAGGTGCGCGGCGTTAATGGCAAGGGGCTGGACGTGCGCTGTCGTCTGCCCGGTGGTTTTGATTCCATGGAGCCGGAGGTTCGCGAACGGGTCAAGAAACGGCTTGGCCGGGGTAATATCTCGCTGTCACTGAACCTCGACTGGCAAGGCCAGGACAGCCCTTACGTCATCAACAAGGAGGTGCTTGACGGCTATCTTGCCCTGTTGCCCGAACTGGCGGGGCGGGTACCCGATACCAGACCGGCCAGCCTCAATGGGCTGCTCGCCTTAAAAGGCGTCATCGAACAGCGCGATGAGAGTATCTCGGAAGACGCCCGCGAGGACTTGCAGGTGGTTCTGCTGGAAAGCCTTGAACAAGCACTGGACGCCCTGCTTGTCATGCGCACCGATGAAGGGGCGCGACTGGCCGACGTTCTTGGCCAACAGATCGGCACAATCGAAGAGCTCTGCGCCGCCGCCTCAAAAACCGCCGCGACCCGGCCCGAAGCCATCCGTCAGCGCCTCAAACAACAGGTTGAGGCCTTACTGGAAGACGTTCCCACCCTATCGGCGGAGCGCCTTGAGCAGGAAGCGGCACTGTTGATGACGAAGGCCGATATCAACGAGGAACTGGACAGGTTGAGCGCCCACGTCGGGGCCGCCCGCGTTCTTTTGAATGAGGACGGTGCGATTGGCCGCAAGCTGGATTTCCTGTGTCAGGAATTCAACCGCGAGGCCAATACCTTGTGCTCAAAATCCGGCGATGTGGAACTGACCCGTATTGGACTTGATATGAAGGCGATGATTGAACAGTTCCGCGAGCAAGTGCAAAATATCGAGTAGAAAAATGAATACTGACCCCACCCTTAAGCGTCGCGGCCTGATGATCGTTTTGTCATCGCCTTCCGGCGCCGGTAAATCGACGATTTCCCGCGCCCTGATGGAACGCGATGACAACCTGACGATGTCGGTGTCGGCGACGACTCGCACAGCCCGGCCCGGCGAAGTCGATGGCAAGGATTACTATTTTGTCGATAAGGCGGCCTTCGACACCATGGTCGCCGAGGGCAAAATGCTGGAACACGCCCAGGTCTTCGATCATTTTTATGGCACCCCAAAAGAGCCGGTCGAAGCAGCCCTTATAGAAGGCCGTGACGTGATGTTCGATGTGGACTGGCAAGGCACCCAGCAGTTGGCTGAAAATGCGTCCAAGGATCTGGTCCGCGTGTTCATTCTTCCGCCGAGCATGGAAGAACTGGAACGGCGTCTCTATGCGCGTGCCCAGGATAGTGAGGATGTGGTCAAAAAGCGCATGGCCGAAGCGGCATCGGAAATGAGCCACTATCCCGAATATGATTACATCGTCGTTAATACGGATATTGATGACAGTGTCAGCAGGGTCGAAGCCATCCTTATCGCCGAACGCCAGAAGAAGGCGCGGCTGATCGGCTTGCATGAATTCGTAAGCGACATCAGCGGTGAGTGAGGCAGCAGACATTCTTGGCCGAGCCCGCCTTGGCAACACCAACGTTTCGCTTCCCGCAGGTCTTGTTCCGGCAAATGAGGATGACGCCTACAAGGTTCAGGCCGCCTTGCATGACTGGCAACGCTCGCAAGGGCAGGGGCCTGTCCATGGCTACAAGATCGGTTGTACGACGGCGGTCATGCAGGAAATTGTCGGTGTTCCAAACCCGTGTTTCGGCGGCGTTCTGAAATCCAGGGTGCATCACGGAAGCGCCGATTTTTCTTTCAAGGACTTCCAGCGGGTCGGTATCGAGTGTGAAATCGCCGTCAGGCTTTCATCAGACCTTCCGGCAAGCGATACCCCATACGACCTGGCCAGGATCGAGGCGGCCATCGGTTCCTGCATGGCGGCAATTGAGGTCGTCGACAATCGCTACGGAGATTTTTTGTCTCTTCCAGCCACCGTCCTGATTGCCGATGATTTCTTCCAGTCGGCTTGTGTTTTGGGGGCAGAGGTTACTGACTGGCACGGGCTTGATCTGGCCGATACGGAAGGGCGGGTCTACATTGATGGCAGCCAGCAAGGCAGCGGCCTGGGTGTCGAGGTTCTTGGCCATCCCCTGCAGGCGGTCCTGTGGCTGGCCAATCGCCTGTCATCGCTGGGTCGGGGTTTGAAGGCCGGTGAGTTTATCCTGACGGGATCGCTGACCCCTGTGCAATGGCTGGATACCGGGCCCGCCCGGGCGGTTATTTCCATCGACGGACTTGGCGACGTGCAGGCTTTATTCGATTAACCGGGCGATTGCGCAAAACTGTTCAGGGCTCAGGGTCTCGGCCCTGGCTGTCGGGTCGATGCCTATTTTTTCCAGATCAACATGCAGGGATTTCAGACTGGCGCGTAGCATCTTGCGACGCTGACCGAAGGCGGCGGCAGTCACTTTTTCCAACACCTGCCAATTGCATTCGGCAAGGGGAGTCGGGCGCGGGGTCAAGGTAACGACGCTGCTTTCCACCTTGGGCGGCGGGGTGAAGGCAGTTCGGGCGACATTAAAGTCGTGATTGGTATGGCACAGCCACTGTGTCAGAACGGACAAACGGCCGTAAGTTTTGTTGCCGGGACTGGCGGTCAGTCTGTCAGCGACTTCCTTCTGGAACATCAGGGTCAAGCTTTCATAACTCGAAATCTGGTGCAGCCAGCCAATCAGCAGCGGCGTCGCCACGTTGTATGGCAGATTGGCGACGATCTTCTTTGGCCCCTCGGCAAGGCTGCTGATATCGAGTTCCAGCGCGTCGGCGTCGATGACCTTGAGCCTACCATCAAAATGCCGGGCCAGGTCTTCCATTGCTTCCACGCAGCGCGGATCACGCTCAATGGCGATCACCTGTTTTGCCTCGGCTTCGAGAAGCGCCCGCGTCAAGCCACCAGGGCCGGGGCCAACTTCTATAACCGTGCAGTCTGATAAATTACCGGCACTGCGGGCAATGCGGGCGGTCAGGTTCAGGTCAAGCAGGAAGTGCTGGCCGAATTTCTTGCGGGCGTCCAGGCCAAAACGACTGATGATGTCGCGAAGCGGCGGTAGATCCTTCGTCATTGGGATCGTCGGGCTGCGATATCGGAAGCCATTTGCAGGGCCGCAAGCAGGCTCGTTTCACGGGCTTTGCCGGTTCCGGCAATGTCATAGGCGGTGCCGTGATCTGGGGAGGTGCGAACAAAGGGCAAGCCCAGGGTGACATTGACAGCACCATCGAAATCGATGGTCTTGATCGGGATCAGGGCCTGATCATGATACATGCAAATGGCAGTATCATAGGTTTCACGGGCGGCCGCGTGGAACAGCGTATCAGGTGGCCACGGGCCGCGGGCGTCAATCCCCAGTTCCTGCAATTTGGCAATGGCCGGGGCGATGATCCGGCTTTCTTCCATTCCCATCCCACCACCTTCACCGGCGTGGGGGTTAAGCCCGGCGACGGCCAGTCTGGGCGCAGAAATGGCGAAATCTTTTTCCAGTGCCCTGGCGGTTATGGTGCTTAAGGCGACGATGGTGTCGATACTCAAATCGGCAATGGCCTGGGCCATGCTGACGTGAACGCTGACCGGCACGACTTTAAGGTCCGACGAGGCCAACATCATTACCGGCGGCGTATCGATGCCCGCCAGCTTAGCCAAAAATTCCGTATGTCCGGGAAACTGGAATCCGGCGTCATAAAGCGACTTCTTGTGAATGGGATTGGTAACGACGGCCGCTGCCTGACCGGCCATTACCATCTCGACGGCCAACGTGATGCTATCAATAATTGCTCCGGTATTTTCGGGGTCCGGGTGTCCTGGGACGGGTTCGACTTTCAAAGCTCGATGCAGAACGGGCAGGGCTTTGGCAAAAACATCATTTGTTTCGGCCGGATCACGGATTTCGGCCAGGGGAACATCAAACCCCAGTTCTTCGGCAAGTCGTTTAAGGCGCTGTAGATCATCGATAATGAAAAACGCACTGTCTGGATTTGCCAACCAGGCTTTAAGGGTAATGTCGCCGCCAATACCGGCAGGGTCACCCATGGTCAAGGCCAAGGGGTGGGGATGGCCGCTGCCGCTAACCGGCGACGCGGCGTTGCTCATATCCTGATGTCCAGAAAGGCTGCCTGGCGCAGATCGCGTAAGTGCCCCCTGGCCGCATTGTCGAGTCGTTCCGTCATCAGGCGCTGTTTGATTTGTGGTCGCAGAATTTCCAGCGCCGACGTGCCGGTGCGCTTGCAAATCATCAGGAATATAATTCCCCCATCGCTAGGGATCGGTTCACTTGCTGTGCCAACGGGCAGGCCCTTTACGACCTTTTGAATGGGCTCTGGCAATGAGGACGTTTCGACAACCCCAAGACTTCCCGATAAAGGTGAGTCACTTTCAGCTTCCAGTTTTTCCATATCGGAGCAACCAGAAGCACCAGCGGCCATGGTTTTGGCTTTTTCCATCAGGCTTGCCTGGTCGCTTTCATTAGTTGTCGCGCCAAGGGGTAAAAACACCTGTCTAAGGTCAATTTTTTCCTGTGATAACGGTATGCCCTGACCAATGCGGTCGTCTCTTTTAAAAATAATATGATATCCGGACACACTGCGCAGGGGTTCCGATATTTCACCCTTTCTCAAAGAGATCAGGGTTTTGTCAAGTTCCTGTGGCAATTGCCCCTGACGAACCCAACCCAGGTCACCCCCTACGGCAGCAGAGGCACTCTGAGAATAGTTCCTAGCCAGGACACTAAAACCGGCACCGTTCTTAAGTTGATCTACCAGACGTCTCGCGTTGTTGAGAACTTCATTGGCTTTAGCCGGGTTGTTGACGGGAAGAAAAATTTCCGCTGTCAGATATTCGGGTTTACCCTTGCCTTCATTTATGGCGTTCACAACCTCATCAATTTCTTCCTCACTGATGGTGGTTTGACCACGAAACAACATATTAATGCTGTCGGCCCAGGCAATGGTGGCTTCTATCTGGTCTAGCAAGACAAGTCGATCGACACCGTTCTTGGCCAGGAATTCCGTCAGTCCGCCTTTGGGCAAATTGTTGCCGGCTTCCATATCCGCGAAAGTGCGTTCCAGTTCCTCGGTTGGAACTCTGATATCAAGGCGTTTGGCTTCCTGCATTTTCAGTTTTTCATCGATCAGGCTATTGAGAACTTGTTGGGTAAGGCGACGGCGCAATTCCGGCGTATCCTTCTGATTGGATGTGACAATAAGCATCAGCATCCTGGCTTGCAGGTCATAGAGCGAGATGACGTCGTCATTGACAACAGCAGCAATGCCAAGGGTCTGGGCTGCTGTGGGTAAAGGGAGAAGAGTTATGGCCAATGCCATCAACGTTGACAAAACAACATGCCGCCATGTGTTTTTCCTGACAGAACTGGCCAACCGGGCTCGCTTGAGGGAAATTGAAGATTTAAACACCTGGAGAAACCTCACCCAGCGTTTTGAAGAGGATACGGAAAATTACAGAGTTATCAGGCTGTAATTCATTGTTTTTGTAGAATTGACGATTGAAGTTGGTGGAAAAAAGAAAACACTCGTCTTCGTACGTCAGGTTCATACTCATCGTGCGTAATTCACCTTCAACCAAATCTCGCGTGGCACTGATGCTGGTGCGCCAGGTTTTATTAATTTGCGATGAAAGGGAGCCATTGATTTCCTCGCGGCCGGCAAATTCACTACCTTGCTGTCGGTCGAAGTAGACATAACGGGTATGCAACCGTAGTGCCGGAACACCAGCATTGACGTCAACTTCGTTACGTCTGGATTCAAGATTCGATTGGTCCAGCCGTGTTCGGTAATAGATATCAAGCTTTGAATTTGGCGATACATGCACACGGCCTACAATATCGGACAGGTCACCTTCAAGTCCTGAACCAACAGCAAAGCTGTCATCGGTTTTGTAACGGTAACTTTGGCCAAGAAGCAAACTTGTCGAGCCGCCATTTTTGCCGAACACGCCCCATTTTAAACCATAGTTAAGTCTGGGCCCCCCCTCAACACGATCCAGACCGGTAAAGCGGTTGTTGCTAAACAAATTGGTATCGTCAAATTCGAGGTTCCGGGAGTCCTCATTGGGGATGTCAGGAGAATTTCCACCGTAGGGGCTAACAACGACAGAAGCGATCGGTTCGAACATCTGATAGACATTGCCACGGCCACTAACAAAAGGATAACGCCAATCCAGGGCGACTTGCGGAAGAAGGCGGTGAGCAAAATTGGAGGTGTCGTTCTGTCCGCTGACTGAAAGGCTACTGGTGTTGTAAAAATCGCCAATCAATTTTGTCGACAAGGTATAAACATCCCCCGCCGGGGCGACATAGGGAAGATTCCAGCCACCGCGAATGGACAGTCGGCGTGTATCGGAGCCTTCCGCCCTGCTTAAGGCCAGTGCGTTTACATCAAGCGTTGAATAACCGCCGTAACGGTCAGGTTCACTGACATGGTTGAAGTCAATAAGCGGCAGTATCAGGGGGGAGGAGTTTTCCTCCTGATTTGTCAGGGTGTTCTGAAAATGAAGGCCGCGGGCCTGGATGAAATTGCGGCCGCGGAAACCTTCTACAAAACCCTGGGACGCCAGGGCATTGCTGATTTCTGGAAGAGTATTGTCGGAAGTATAGCCAAATCTCGATATGTAGGCTCGATCGGATTGTCGATTTACATCGAAACCCCAACGCCATGTCTGGTCATAATCGAAACGGCCTTTGGCGGCGAGGTGCCCCCGAATTCCTGAAATTCCGTTTTCAGTGGAGTAGGTCAGTTCAGAAGACGACGTATTATCCATGACACTGCCGCGGATATTGAAATCACCCTCGGTGAATTTATGACGATATTCGCCTGCCATAATAACACCTTCATCATCGGTAAATGACGGGCTTAGTGTGGCGTCTGCATTGGCGGCAATGTTAAAGTAATACGGTGTCGTAATAAACGAACCCACCGAGTTCGACGTGCCAAAAGATGGCGTCAGAAAACCACTTTTTCTTTTCACCGTTGGGTCCGGGTGGGAAAGATAAGGGGTGTAAAAAACCGGGACGCCGGCAAATTCAAGCCAGGCATCGCGATATTCAATTGTTTGGCGTTGTTTGTCATGAATGACCTTAATGGCCTTGACTTGCCATAATGGCGCAGCTGAAGGATCGTCATCACACAGGCTGAAAATTGACACAATACACTACTGTGTCGCCAAATGAAGTG
>JACNJU010000128.1 GCA_014382375.1 Rhodospirillaceae bacterium | reverse complement strand
ATCAACTACATTCTCTTGGCTGAGTTCTTCAACAGCCTCGGCTATTAGCCGAAGTTCCTAGTCGAACCGGATTATGTCCGCTTTTGTACGGAAAGCGGAAGTAAAAATGGGGGTCCAGTTTTTGGAGGTTTTTCGCAGGAACTTTGAGAATTTGGAGGATTGTCTCATTTAACGATGAGAATGTTTCTCACTTAGTTCTGCGAAAAACTCGGTTTTCCAATGCGAATGGTTCACTAACTTTGAGAACCGACAAGCGTTTCAAATATGCTTTTTCCACAGGATTACGCTATAGTGAGACCATGTTGGTGAAACTTTCATTACCCTGGAAGGCTATGTTTTCGGCCCCAGGCAGCCTTATGGTACTGGCCTTTGCTACGTCTGCGATGGCCGGATCAGGCAAATTCACGACCACTCAGTTACCGTACTGGAATGTTGGCCAGTATAACGGCGCCCTGTCGGACGCCTGTCAGCGCAATATTTTTAATCAGAAAAAAATTCAAACCCTCAACATTGGCTACTTGGGCAAAAAGGGTATGGGGGTGACCGGAATCGCGACCCGCGAATGGAATTTGAACGATCCGACGGGCCTCGCCAAACCCAACATCACCTATCATTTTTATAATGATCGTTATTCCAACTGCAAAGTTTACATCGCCCATGTAAGGCCGCGACGGCAGTAGTATCAGGCTTTACGCCTAGGAATTTCTTTCGAGGCCGTCTTCCCAATCCAGTTTCGGAACCGTAGACCCGTTGCGATCAACGGGTCCGTGGATTTCCTGCAACAGCAAACTGACCCTTGACAAGTTCTTCCTGGCCACCGAGGCGAGCCGTTCGGCGTTGAAATCCGTATACACCCCCAAAGCCTGATCAAAAGCGCCAGCGGCACCTTCAAGGCGATCCTCGTCACTGGTTAATTTACCAAGCAGGAACAGGGCCGATCCCAGGTTGTTCTGGGTCGCCGCCCAAAGCAGGGGCCCCTTTTCCTTGCGCCGGACTTCCAATGCGCCCATGCAGGCGTCGACGGCTTTTTCAAGCACTTCGGTACTGTGCAATTGTTCGCCCAACACCTGTGCTGCCTGGGCAAAGTTATTCATGACATCGGCCCAGCGCCCAGGGTGATCGGTCCGGTTAAAGATATGCAGGGCGGCCTGAAAGGCGTTTAGTGATTTTTTCAGGATCTCCGCATCCCCGGTAATCAGATCAAGTTTATAAAGAACCAGGCCCAGCCGGTTTTGCGCCGATGCCCATTGTATGGGGTAGGTTTCCGGGCGGAAGGCTTCCAGGGCTGCTTCCAGGGCTTCGGCGGACTGGTTCAGGGTTTCTTCGTCGTTGGTTCTGTCGGCAATGGCCTGCAGGGAGGCACCCAGGTGTTTTTGGGTCAAAGCCCAGTCGATAGGGTTGTCATCGCGAGACAATTGTTCAAGGGCTGCCCGGTAGGTTTGCACCGCCACCTGATACAACTCGGCAGTTCCACGCTGGTGGGCGAGGGTGGCGATGGCATTGCCATAACACATCTGGATTGAGGCGCGTTCCCGTGTTGTCAGGTCTTGCGGCAGGTTCTGGACCGCCGGCATGGCCGCATACAGGGTTTCAGATAATGCCTGCCCAAGGCGCACCCGTTTGCCATCATCCCCGCTTGTCGTTGCCGCCAACGCCACGGCCAGCAGTAATTCGGCGAGTTCGGGTTCAAAATCCACGGGCAATGTCAAAACACTGGTGGGCAGGGTAAAGCCGGGTCGATCATTGTTATCTGAATGGGCAGAGAAGAAGCGCAGGTGCAGAGTTGTGCCGGGGGAGGGTATATCAGCGTATATGATCAAATCGCTTGAGGATGTCGTCATCGCTTCAAGAGCATATTCCCCCAGCTTCATCAGCCGGTCGTCAGGATGCAGATCGGGATCAATTTCCGGAACTTTATTGAACGCCTTAACCTTGACACCGGGGCGCTTGCCCAGGGATTGAATGACGTGACGCCTTTGTGCCTCGGCAACTTCGGGAACTTCGCCAACAAAGGGAAAGACCCGGATTTCGATGCGCCCGGAACCGCCATCGGCGGTGGAAGTCAGTTTCTTGAACATGCCGCCAAGGGAAAAGCCGCCACTGCCTTTATGGTTTTTTTCAATAGCGGTGCTGGGGTGGGACAGACGGTCATTGGCTTGACGTAGCCGTTCAACCAGTTTGCCCATGACGATCAGGGCCATATCGGGTTCATTGCCGAGCGCTTCAAGGAAGTCCTGGCGTAGGGTTTCTTCAATAACAACAGGGCCTATGGCGACCGCCGTAACGCTTCGCAAGCCACCATCCAGGATACCCATCTCGCCGAACATCTCGCTAGGCTCCAGCATGGCCAACATGACCGGCCCGCGTTCGCCTGCTTTACTCAGCTCGACATTTCCCTGACTCAGGAAATACAGCGAGTTGCTGACATCACTTTCCCGGAAAATGACATCACCGTCAGAGAATTTTAGGGCAGTCTTTTTCAATGGGATCCTCTAAGACATTTTTGACTGAAATTGGAACTGTTTGTAATGGTGACCCTCCGCATGGGTGTCGTCAACAACTGCGGTATATTTTAAAGTTAATCCCATCAGGTAAACAAAAGATTGCTCCGGCGGCTTAAATCGACAAAATGCCCCGATGATGCTTTATGACATGCCCCTGTACCGCCCCCCGTCGGAAGGTTCTAACCTGATACTTCAGGTTACATACGGCTGTTCCTTCAATGAATGCTCGTTTTGTTCGATGTATAAATCGAAGTCATACCGGGCCCGCCCCATGGCCGATATTTTCGCCGATATAGAAGATGCTGCCCGTGACTGGCCGCAGGCACACAGGGTTTTTCTTGCCGATGGGGACGCCCTGGGTTTGGGTTTCGCAGAGCTGAAGCAGATTTTGCTCAAGCTGGCTGAAACATTCCCTGATTTGCAGCGGGTGTCTGCTTACGCAACACCGGTTAATCTGTTACGCAAGAGCGCTCAGGAACTTGAGCAACTGCGTGGCCTGCGCCTCAGCCTTGTCTATGTCGGCATAGAATCTGGTTCGCCGGAAATACTCAAGCGGGTGACCAAGGGGGCCAGTCCCGCCTCCATTGAAAAGGCCCTGGCCAAGGCCCGGGCCGCCGATATCAAGGTCTCGGCGACAGTGATCCTCGGGCTCGGCGGGCGCACCCTGTGGCGCGAACATATTGAGGGCACCGTAGAGTTGATCAACAAGACCGCCCCGACCTACCTGTCTACCCTGCTGCTGGGACTGGAAGAAACCCAAGGTCCGCGTTTTATGCAGCGCTTTGAGAGGCTGGGCGGGGCCTTCGAGTGGCAGGATGAAACGGGCACCCTGAGAGAGCTTAACCAGTTGGTCAGTGGGCTTGAACCTGTCCGCCCTGTTATTTTTCGCTCCAACCACGCCTCTAATTCCCTGGCCCTGGCGGGCAACCTGCCCAAAGATAAATCCCGATTACTGAGCGAAATTGCCTCGGCACTTTCCGGTGAGACAAAGCTTAGATCCCGCTATATTCGTGCTTTTTAGGGTTTCAAAATAGGCAACTCTTCTTTGATTTGTATCAATGTAAACACCTTCGTATAAGGCTAAATGATTATCCACACTTAACATGGGTTTTCAAAGACCAGAGGCAGGTTTGGATGAGTAGTTAATTTATGTAGGTGTCACTTTTTTTAAATCGATATGTCTGGGAGATTGAAATTGTTGAACATGAAAATTGCTACCAAACTGCCGATTGTCGTCGTCATTTTGGCTGTTTTCGCAGCTGCCGTCACGGGTGTCATTGCCTTTACTCGTGCGGAATCGGCGCTTGAAAAGGAAGCTTTCGCAAAAATTGACGTAGCTCATGACGGGCGAATTTCTGAACTAACCAATTATCTCGACAGCATCAAGGCGGATGTGATGGTTGTCGCCGAAAACCACATGAGCATTGATGCCCTTGAGGAAATTGAAGTGGCATGGCGAGAATTGGGAAATGATCCGAAAGGACAATTACAGAAGCTTTATATCGATGACAATCAGAACCCGGCGGGCAATAAACATTTACTGGATGCAGCCCCGGATAGTTCTGCTTACAGCAAGGCCCATGCAAAGTATCATCCCTGGTTTCGGGAACTTCTGCTGGCCAGGGGTTATTATGATATTTTCCTGATCGATGACGACGGCAATGTCGTTTATTCGGTCTATAAAGAAGCCGACTTTGCAACCGACCTTGTTAATGGCGAGTGGAAGGATACGGATCTCGCAACGGTATGGCGTATGGTTCAGGACAACTTCAAGTTGGACTATGTCGCGTTTACGGATTTCCGCGCCTATGCACCAAGTGCCGATGCTCCGGCCAGTTTCATAGCCTCTCCCATTTTCGATCATGAAGGCGGTAAACATGGAACCTTGATATTCCAAATGCCTGTAGATCGGCTGAACGCAATTATGCAGCAGTCGACAGGTTTGGGTGAGACGGGTGAAACCTATCTCGTCGGTTCTGACATGACGATGCGATCCAATTCCCGTTTCACCAAGGAAGGTGAGACGGACATTCTCAAAACCAAAGCTGAAAGTGAAGGCGTCAAAAATGCCTTTGCGGGCAAGGATGGCTTGCTGGTGACGATAGACCGACATGGGGATGAAACCCTGATGGCAGCGGCACCTTTGGAATTTATAGGTGTGACCTGGGCAGTGATCGCCAATGTCGATATGGAGGAGGTCGATATCCCGGCGAATGATATGCGTAATGCTATGCTGATCGCGGTGCTGATCGTAGCTGCGGGTATTGCTGGTATAGGTTTCTTATTCTCACGTTCCATCACCAACCCGATCGCTCAAATGACTGAATCTATGGGCATTCTTGCTGGCGGCGATCTGGAGGCCGATATTCCGGCCCAGGACCGGGTTGATGAAATCGGCGAAATGGCGGCTGCCGTTCAGGTCTTCAAGGAAAACGCCATTCGCGTCAAGGAGATGGAAGCCGAAGCGGCGGAGCAAGAAAAACGCGCCGCTGCGGAAAAAACCCGCCTGATGAACCAGATGGCCGACGACTTTCAGGCCAGCGTCGGTGGCGTTGTCCAGACCGTCTCTTCGGCCGCGACAGAATTGCAGTCCTCGGCCCAGTCGATGACCGCAATTTCCGAAGAAACATCGACCCAGGCGACGGCGGTGGCTGCGGCTTCCGAAGAGGCCTCGACCAATGTCCAGACGGTGGCCTCGGCGGCTGAAGAACTATCCTCGTCGATTAGCGAGATCAGTCGTCAGGTTCAACAGTCGACGGAAATCGCAGGCTCTGCGGTGAGCGCGGCCCAGAAGGCCGATGAAATGGTCCAGGGCCTGGCCATGTCGGCCCAGAAAATCGGCGAGGTTGTCGAAATGATTACCGACATCGCCGACCAGACCAACCTGTTGGCCCTCAATGCGACGATCGAGGCGGCCCGCGCCGGTGACGCCGGCAAGGGCTTTGCAGTGGTGGCGAGTGAAGTTAAAAATCTTGCTAATCAAACAGCCAAGGCGACCGAGGAAATTGGTGGTCAGATCAACGGCATCCAGAGCGCTACCCAGGATTCCGTTCAGGCCATTCAGGGCATCACCAAGACCATCGGCGAGATCAGCGAGATTGCGTCGGCGATCGCGGCGGCGGTCGAGGAACAGGGTGCGGCGACATCAGAAATCGCCCGCAATGTTGAGCAGGCGGCGGCTGGAACCGGTGAGGTATCATCCAACATTCAGGGCGTCACCCAGGCCGCTTCTGAGGCAGGGTCGACATCCTCGCAGGTGCTTGGCGCAGCTAACGAGCTGTCCGAGCAGTCTGAATTGCTGAAAGTTGAAGTCGACAAATTCATGGATCAGGTTCGCAAGGCCTGATCTTCAACCAGCAACGGCAAAAACCCCCGGGGGTTACCTCCGGGGGTTTTTTATTCTTTTAAAGAATCTCCAGAACACTCTCTGGCGGGCGACCGATTCTGGCTTTGCCGCCAGCGACGACGATGGGCCGTTCGATGACGACAGGGTTGGCAACCATGGCAGCGATCAGGGCGTCATCGTCCAGGGAGGCATCGAGCCCGGCTTCCTTTGCTTCCTTTGCTCTTAGCAGCTGGCGCGGGGCGATACCCAGAAGGCCGATAATATTTTTAAGCTCTTCGGCGCTTGGCGGCGTGTTCAGGTATTCAACAACAACAGGTTCGGCATTGTTGTCCTGCAGCAGGGCCAGGGTGGTGCGCGATTTTGAGCACCGGGGATTATGATAAATGGTCACGCTCATGGTTATTGTTCCTGTTTTTGTCTTTCGGGTAGGACGAACGGTTCGGGGCTGTCGCCGGGCGCGGTCTCTATATAAAGTGACTGGCTGGGGAAGGCAAAGGCGCTTCCGGCACCCTCAACAATGTCTTTGATGGCGTAGGCCAAGCGTTCCTTGATTTCAAGCCACTCACCCCAATTGGTGGTTTTGGTGAAGCAATACAACATGATATTGATGGAGCTGTCTGAAAACTTGTCGATGCGCACGAACAGCAGGGATTCAGGTGGCTGGGAGAAAGCGTCATTTTCCATGACATAGGCCTCGATACCATCGCGAATGGCCCGCAGTTGATCAACCGTGGTGCGGTATTCGACACCAATAGTCCAGTAGATGCGACGGTGGGTCATGGATGAGAAGTTGACCACCGCACTGTCCGACAGCTTGGTGTTGGGGACAAACACCGGGGCCTTGTCAAAACGCCTGACAACTGTCGAGCGGAAGCCGATGCTCTCTACCGTGCCTTCGACTGTGCCCTCGACGCGAATCCAGTCGCCCGTATTGAAGCGCTTTTCGGCAATGATCAGGATTCCGGCGATCAGGTTTTTAAACAGATCCTGGGCGCCCAGGGCTACGGCAACGCCGAACAGGCCCAGGCCGGCAATGACCGGACCGACCTGAATGCCCCAGATTTGCAAAATGGTCGCAGCGCCGATGAAGATGAAGGCCGCCTTGATCGCCTTGACCAGCCATTCGACCATGGCCAGGGTAAACATCTTTTCCAGCCGTTTGAGAAACTGGCTGAATGGGTCAACAAGCTTGAACAGGGCCCAAAATATGACAAAAGCGATAAGCGAGCGCACCAGATGCTCACCGATGATGGCAAACGTGCCGGGAAAATCCAGGTATTCAACGACAAAAAAAGCGCCCAGAACGAGGGGAATGAAACGGATCGGATTTTCCAGCGCCTCGATCGCCTGATCATCGAATGTGCTGCCGGTTTTGCGGGCCACGCGTTTTGTCGCCGACAACACGAAGCGGGTGAACAGACGGCGAAAAACCAGAAAAACGGTGAAAATGGCAACTGCCGTGATCAGGCGACCGATGTCGATACCCAAAACGCCAGTCTGCCAAACGTCTACTGTCAGGTGCCAGAAATTCTCTAATGTCTTTATCGGGTCATTCAAGACCTTGTCTCCTTGATGTTGCCCGGCCACTCTTACAGGGCATTTTCCAATTCATCAATGTCGGTGGCCTCGACAATACGCCTGGCCAGCCCGTAGGAAAAACCCGAGCGGGCCAGTGCGGCCAGTTCTTTTTCAAGATTTGCAGGCGGCTTTCCCGCCTTACGATAAGGCCCTAAACGACGTTTTCGTGCGTAGGCGATGGCGGCGGCCAGGTCGAGTTCACCTAGTTCTTCGGCCAGGGCATTGATGGTGTCCTCAATAATATCTGCGGGGACGCACCTTTGCCGTAACCAGCCGCGGATGGCGCGGATAGATTTGCCGCGCCGGTTCAGGCTCGCGCCCTGGGCTCGCGCATAGGCGACATCATCAAGCAAACCGCTTTGCCGATACCTGACGATCAGGTGATCAATCATTTGGGCGCAGGTTTCCCTGTCGGTGTCATGATGCCTGGCGGCACGCTCGACCCGGCGCAACAAAACCCGTCGCAGGTTTTCAGACGAGGTGGCGAAACGCCCCAGATAATAAAGGGCAGCATTTTCTAGAGAGGTGGCACTCACTTTACGGGGGATTTTCTTGCGACGTTTCTGATTTTTTAGTTCGCTCATTGCGCTATTATAAAAGGCCACAGAGGTAAGGGAACAATAATGAACACCACCGGATGGGCGCATCCCGCAGATCATAACTGGCTTGGGGTCTGGACCCTGTACATGCGGGAGGTTCGCCGCTTCACCAAGATCTATACTCAAACCATGCTGGCCCCTGTGGTTACGACATTGTTGTTCCTGGCGGTCTT
>JACNJU010000127.1:7224-8300 GCA_014382375.1 Rhodospirillaceae bacterium | reverse complement strand
TGAACGAAAAGATCAACTACATTCTCTTGGCTGAGTTCTTCAACAGCCTCGGCTATTAGCCGAAGTATTGCTCCTGATTCAATGAGTTCCGCTTTCGAGCAGCAAGCAGATCTTTTCATCACAGACCAGATGACAAAATTCCCTGGATGTTTTGAACCGGGAGCTATCCTATTTTTGTTAGTGGGGACGGGATTACATGCTTTATCGTGGAAGTGAAAGAAACACCGTTTTTAGGAAAGTTACCCACTTTTCCGGCTGTGGTAATTCAGCGCCATGCTGATGCAATGTCTAACAGCATCGATGGGAAATTCACCCTTGAGGCTAAAGTGAACGCTTCGATTTCCCCCGAACATCAGGGTTGGATAAACTTGGCGCCATTCTTCGACCAGACTTGTTTTGCAACTGACGTACAGGGCGAAATCACCATCATATTTGTTATCTTCGTGAATGCGGATGGTTGTGCAGCTTTTCGTTTCCGGCGTCAGATAACTTGGTTGTCCCCATTTAAGTGTTTCCTCGATCCGGCCCACGCCTTCCTTACTTGCCGTTTCGAAAATCAACGCCCTTAACTTCATTAGTGCCGCACGAACAGGTTCGCTGTAACCGGCAAATACTTCTTCGACATCAATATTTTCAAAGGGTTTTCTCATTTTGCTGTCTATCAGAAATAACCTTCTCTAAGCCAGCTCCAACTCCACCAGTCGGGCCCAATAGCTGGCGCCGACGGTCAGGATGTCGTCATTGAAGTCGTAGTTGGGGTTGTGAAGCATACAGCCGCTTATCCCGGGGCCGTTGCCAAGCCATACGTAACAACCCGGTTTTTCGTTGAGCATGAAGGCGAAGTCTTCGGCCCCCATGGACGGTGTCGGATTGTGGACGATTTTATCGACACCCGAAACATCGGCGGCGGCGCTGGCTGCACCCTTTTTCGCCCCCTCCTCGTTTATCGTTCGGGGATAGCTGCGCTCGTACACCCTTTTCCTCTTTCAACTTCTGGCCCGGCAAACTCCCCTCTTCACACACCGCGTTCCGTGTCCGACTGTAGCCCCCTCTCTGTTCCGCCATCAACAGTCGTT
>JACNJU010000127.1:0-7214 GCA_014382375.1 Rhodospirillaceae bacterium | reverse complement strand
GTCGCCACCGCCTCGTTGATCGTTGGTGGATAGCGACGCTCGTACATCATTTCCATCTGGCAACTGTGGGCCTGGCAAATACCCTCTGCGATACGGCGGATCGCGGGCTCGATGGTATCCTGAACTTCCGGCCGAAATGAACGGGTGGTACCGCGCAGGATCACATCATCGGGTATCACATTCCAGGCATGACCGGCATGAATCTGGGTCACCGTCACAACCGCTGAATCCTGGGGGTCCGTCGCCCGGCTGACGATGGTTTGCAGGGCGCTGATGATTTCGGCGGCGACGGGTATCGGATCGATGCCCGTATGGGGCATTCCGCCATGGGCACCACGACCGGTGATCGTCATCTCGAAAATATCGAAGGCGGCCATTAACGGGCCTTCCGTTACGGCGAAAAATCCTGCTTCCTGGCCCGGCCAGTTGTGCATGCCGTAAACAGCATCGACGGGGAACTTCTCGAACAACCCCTCCTCGACCATCACCCGGCCACCACCTTCATTCTCTTCGGCCGGTTGGAAGATAAACTGCACGGTACCTTTAAAGTTCCTGGTTTCAGACAGATACTTGGCCGCCCCCAGCAACATGGTGGTATGGCCGTCATGGCCACAGGCGTGCATCTTGCCATCGTGCGTTGATTTGTGGTCGAAATCGTTAAGTTCTTCCACATCAAGGGCGTCAAGGTCAGCACGCAGGCCAATCGATGGCCCTTCCCCGGTGCTTAAGGTGCCGACAACGCCGGTCTGGGCGAGCCCGCGATGTACGGTGATGCCAAATTCCTCTAACTTGGCGGCAACGATGTCCGACGTGCGCTTTTCCTCAAAGGCAGTTTCCGGATGGGCATGAAGATCACGCCGCCAGGCAGTCATGTCATCGTGGAAGTCTGCAATTCTATTAATCACCGGCATCGGTTTCTCCTTATACACTTGGGCCAACATCTTATATAAAGGCGCTCATGGAACAACAACCAATCTACGATGTCCTGATCATCGGCAGCGGCGCCGCCGGTTTGGGACTGGCCCTTGAACTGGGGTCCGAGCCCCGTATCGCCATCGTCTCCAAGAGTGCGCTTGAGGAAAGCTCCACCTACTACGCCCAGGGTGGCATTGCCGTCGTCCTTGATGAAGCCGACAGCGTAGAATCCCATATCAGCGACACCCTGAATTCAGGGGCGGGTTTATGTGATCCTGACGCCGTACGGTTTATTGTCGAGAACGGCCGCCGGTCGATTGAGAAACTGATCGAGTATGGGGTCGATTTCAGCCGCGATGAAAATCCTGAAAACGGCGGCCACCAATACCACTTGACCCGTGAAGGCGGCCACAGCCATCGCCGCGTTATCCACGCCGCCGACGCCACCGGACGGGCCGTCGAGACAACCCTGATTGAGCGCGTTCAGAATCAGCCGAACATTACCCTGCTTGAGCACCACAATGCGGTCGACCTGATTTGTATGAATGGACGCTGCGTTGGTGCTTATGTGCTCGATATATCTCAAGGCGTCGTCAAGACTTGCCGGGCCCGCTCGGTAGCCCTGGCCAGTGGCGGCGCGTCGAAGGTTTACCTGTATACGTCCAATCCGGATGGTTCCACCGGGGACGGCATTGCCATGGCCCGACGCGCCGGATGCCAGATCGCCAATATGGAATTCACCCAGTTCCACCCGACCTGCCTGTATCACCCGGAGGCAAAATCCTTTCTGGTGACGGAGGCCGTGCGCGGTGAAGGTGGGCACTTGCTTTTGGCCGATGGCACAAGGTTTATGAAACGCTTCGATGAACGCGGGGAATTGGCGCCGCGCGATATCGTCGCCCGCGCCATCGATCATGAAATGAAACGCACCGGCGACGAATGCGTCTATCTGGATATCAGCCACAAGTCGCTGGCGTTTATCGAGGATCACTTCCCCAATGTTTACAAACGTTGCCTGGAGTTCGGTTTTGATTTGTCCAAGGAGCCCATTCCCGTCGTTCCGGCGGCCCACTACACCTGCGGTGGCGTGATCACGGATTTGAACGGGCGCACCAAAATCGATGGCCTGTATGCCATTGGCGAAGTTGCTTATACGGGCTTGCATGGAGCAAACCGCATCGCCAGCAATTCACTGCTTGAATGTCTTGTTCTGTCAGCCGCTGCGGGGCAGGACATTTCAACGCACCTGAAAGATTTTCCGGAGCCGCCCGAACTGTCCCCGTGGGATGAAAGCTGGGTCCGTGATTCTGATGAAGATGTGGTGATTTCCCACAACTGGAAGGAACTTCGTCACTTTATGTGGGATTACGTCGGCATCGTGCGGACCGATAAGCGCCTTGAGCGGGCCCAGCATCGTATCGATTTGTTGCTCAGTGAAATTGACGATTACTACGGAAATTTTCGCATTACCAGTGATCTTCTGGAACTGCGCAACCTGGCCCTTGTCGCCGACCTGATTATTCGCTCTGCCCGTTCACGCAAGGAAAGTCGTGGCCTGCATTTCACCCTGGATTATCCCGAACGTGATGAAACCGCAACAAGCCCGACAATACTGGATACCCCGACATGAGCAAGGATGGTATTCTCAGTGGCCATAGCGCCCTGATCGCCGGCGGCTCCTCAGGCATCGGCCTGGCGTGTGCCAGGTTGCTTGCCGCCAATGGTTGTCAGTTGCATGTGACGGCACGCGATGATGAGGCCCTTGATCAAGCCTGCGAGAGCATCGCTTTGGATTATGGAATTGAAGTCGAAGCCCTGCCAACGGATTTATCCGAACCGGTCAACGCCGCAGCCCTGGCCCTTGATTGCGAAGACGTCGATATCCTGATCAATGCCTTTGGCAGCTTGCCCAGAGGGACAATTGAAACCCTGCAAGGTGAAGACTGGCAGACTGGTTTCGAGCTCAGGGTTTTCGGCGCCATTAATCTTACCCGCGAGGTTTTTGAGGGTATGCTTGAGTTGGGGACCGGCATCATCATCAACATCGGCGGCCCCGTTGGTGAAGATGATGAGGAAGACCTTTGCATTCTCAGCGCCAACGCCGCCCTCAAAACATTTTCTGAAACCCTGGACAGGCAAGCCAAACGCGATGGTGTGCGGATATTGTCTTATTTTCCGGATGCAGGCGATGGCGACGAAGACCACGCCGCTACTCTTATCCAATTGATATTCGGAAAGCTATCTTCGTAAATCCTGATCATTATCCCTGAGCGTGACAACACTCGCCCGGGTATTGACGTATAGGGCCGCAGGCGTCATCACCATAAACAAGATCAGGGGCAAGGTCATGTCGTCGGCAAGGGCAACCACCAGAGCAAAGCTTATCACCATCATGGAAGTGGCCATAATTTTCGCCCTGTAAGGAATAACCTTGTGTTCATGCCAATTGCGTATTGTCAATCCAAACCGCGGATGGTTCCACAGCCACAAGCGGAAACGTTCGGAACTTTTCGAAAAGGCCCAGAGAGCGGCAATAAGGAAAACGGTCGTCGGCATTCCCGGAACGATAATGCCAATCAGGCCCAGGCCAACGTTCAGCCATCCGAAAGCAAAAAACAACCAGCGCGCCCAGCTGTTCATTTGCGCTGGCATGGCAAGTGTGCATCTTTCGGGTGCCTGGTTTTTTGTCATCACGGTCGTGGCCTGAATATTATCTTGAAAGTCACTACTGTTTGATCTTTTCTCGCAATCATTATATTTCAAGTGTTGATTATCTTAATGGAATTCTTGTTGTTGGGAAAATTTTAAAATGAACGACAAGATGATCCTTCCTGAAGGCGCTACATTTGTTGATGGCGTTTTCCATCAAAACCTGCGGCCGGAGAAAACATCAAAGCCTCGCCCTGCCCTGTTTCTTGATCGGGACGGGTGTGTCGTCCTTGAAGCCCATTACCTACACAAAGTTAAAGACGTTGATGTGATCGTCGGGGCCGCTGACGTGATCGCACGGGCCAACGCCCTGGAAATTGCTGTCGTCTTCGTCACCAATCAGGCCGGAGTCGGGTATGGTTATTTTGGCTGGCCCGATTTTTTTCAGGTCCAGAATGAAATTCTCGGACAATTGGCAAAACAGGGCGCGCAGGTCGATGGCGTGTACGCCTGCCCCTTTCACGAAAAAGGAAAGCCGCCCTACGACCACCCCGATCATCCTGCACGGAAACCCAATCCGGGCATGTTAATGTCTGCAGCTGAAGAATTAAATCTGGACCTTGGCCGCTCCTGGATCATTGGCGACCGGGCCGGTGACCTGGAAGCCGGATTGAACGCCGGTCTTGCCGGTGGTGTTCACGTCGCAACAGGTCATGGGAGACGCGAAGGCGAGCGTGAAGCGGCTTTAGCCTTGAACGCAAAAAATTTCCAGGCACTGGCGGCAAACTCTATTGCCGATATAAAACAATTGATCGGCCTTTTTTCCTAAGCAGAATCCAGACGGACCAAATTACGACCGCTGTTTTTGGCCGTATAGAGAGCTTTGTCCGCTGCTTCCAGCAACTCGACTGATGTTTTACGAGCCGGAAATTCAGCAATCCCACAGCTGAGAGTAACAGAGAATTTCTGCTTACCTGATGGATGCTCGATATCGGAAAAAGCCTGACGGATGCCATTAAAAATTTTCTCGGCCTCTTCAATACTTGTTCCAGACAGAACCGCGGCGAATTCCTCGCCTCCCATGCGGCCGATGATGTCATTGCTACGCAGGCGTTGTTTCAACAATCTTGAAAGACTTTTAATGACCTTGTCACCAACGCCGTGGCCATGAGTGTCATTGACAGATTTAAAGTGGTCAATATCAAGGGAGGCAACACACAATTTACTTTTGCCACGAACGGCGCGGGCAATTTCATTTGCAAGAAATTCATGGGTGGTTGTGTGATTTAGAAGGCCGGTCATGCTGTCACGAACCATGCGGGAACGGAGCAGACGGAACCGCTTTACACGGCTGCGCACCGATGAAATCAAATGCTGTGGCTTAATCGGTTTGGTCAGGAAATCATCGCCACCGGAACGCATGGCCAGCAATTGCTTGTCGATGTTGTCCTCTCCAGAAAGGAATACAATGGGAATGGTCGCGAAACTTTCCTGCTGTCTGATCACGATGGCCAGTTCCTGGCCATCGCACTCTGGCATGTAAAGGTCCATCAAAATCAGTTCCGGACCAAAATCATCCAGCTTCTCCAGAACCCGCATAGGGTCGGTAACAATTTCGGCGACCATCCCGGCCCCTTGCAAAATCACTTCGGTATATTTGGCTGTGCTAACGTCATCATCGACGATAAGAATTCTAAAATCATCGCCGCCTTCGCTTGACAGGTGCTGATCGAGAACATCAATAATTTCAGATGCAACAACCGGTTTTAACATGAAAGATTCGGCGTTGGCCCTGGCAGCCTGCAAGCGCACATGGATGTCCCCATCCCCGGAAATAACGATCAAAGGACCTTCAAAAATGTCTCTTTTTCGTAATCGGTCAATGGCAAAAAGACGGGGATGTTTTTCTTCCCCCGCAGAGATATCAATGACAATCGCAGAAGGCTGTAATTTTTTGACAGTTCTTTCCAGATCAACATCATGCTTAACGAGGTGAACAGCAAAACCTGAATTTTCAAATTCCCCGTTCAGGTGCTTTGCTTCTTCATCATTATCGATAATCAGCAATAATTTTTTGCTGATATCACTGACAATTGCTGTTTCAACATCTGCGGCTTTCGTCACATCATCAACAAGGATGTCATCAACAGCCTTCTGCAGGGCCATCACAAGTGCCCCCACCGTATCTACCGCAACCTGAATCGACAAACTTTGCTGATTCAGAGCGTCTACACAACCAAGTTCCAATGAACGCGCAGAGATGGTGATATCGGGGAACCCGAATGTCGCCCCAGAGCCAGCAAGTTTGTGAGCCATCCCTTCAAGTGTTTCAAGATAGCGGCGAGTCGTTGCCTCATCGTCCGTGGCCGGTGGGCGGGCAGCGGCGCTGAGCTCGCTTATTTTAGTAGGCAATTGATCCCGGTATGATTGCCTGAGCAGAGCCAGTTTTTCTTGAAGAGCATCATTCATGTTCTGGATGATAAGGCGGAGTGGGCTTCGAAAAAAGATATATCAAAAATTTATTGAGAACCGTAGTTAATATAATCGGCCCACACACGTTCCAGACGCCTCAGGAATTCAAGCACTTGCTCGGTTTCATTTTCCATTTTGTGCTGGCTGGAAAATGATTCGGCGTTTTGCTCCTCAAGCTCACGAATTTTAACGACAATCCTGATCGCCTTTTCAGTCAACTTGATGCTGACGGATCGTTTGTCGTGCTCTGTGCGTTCCTGCTCAAGATAACCAAAATCAACAAGCTTCTTGATGTTGTATGAAACATTGGAGCCCTGGTAATAGCCACGCTCCACCAGATCACGAATAACGATTTCCTCCTCGCCGATATTTACCAGCAACAAGGCCTGAACACCATTAATGTCCCTGACGCCCAAGCGGTTTAGTTCGGTTCTCAGAACGTCAAGGAAACGTCGATGCAGGCGCTCAATCAGATGGGTCAGTTCCAGATATGATTTGGTCACTTAAATATCTTCCAAAAATAATTTGCATCACAGTTGAATTCTGCACGTAAAATGAGTGCTTTCGCAACCGGCTTAAGACAAATTTTAGCCGTTTTCTCTGGTTCCCGTGTATCATTACATGGCAAAGATGACCGTATAATGAATGAACAATGCAGATCGGATTCCTATTGAGCACTTGTCTTTCAACTTTATCCAGCTCTATAGCCCGCGCTTTGCGGAAAAACCTTTCGATTGTTCTGATCCTCGCCGTGGTCGTTGCCGGCTGTTCAGGGCAGGTGCCGACGCCAAAGGAAATTACCAAGGACAATAACGAAAGCCAGGCTGGGCAATTGCTCAGGATTGCTGAAACCACACGCCAGGGCGGAGACCTTGCCTCGGCGCTGGCGCTATTTCGTCGCGCCCACGCCAAAGCGCCAAATGAAATCAAGCCCCTGATTGCCATTGGTGAGACCGCCTTTGCCTTAAAAGAGTTTGAACAGGCGGCCAGCGCCTACGTCAAAGCGCTGGATATGGACGGGGAAAATTTGCAGGTTCTTCTTGGTCTCGGCAAAACACTGATTTCCCTTGATCGCCCCGATCAGGCCGTTGAACACTTTGACATGGCGACATGGGTCAATCCGACCGATCATCGGGGCTTTAATGGCTATGGTGTCGCCCTCGACATGATGGGACGCC
>JACNJU010000087.1 GCA_014382375.1 Rhodospirillaceae bacterium | reverse complement strand
AGTTGCATAGCGATCCAGGCGCCGAACGAAAATCCGGCAATCCAGCAAGTCTGGGCGTTGGGATTGTGGGTCTGCATCCAGTCCAGGGCCGATGCGGCGTCGCTCATTTCACCAATGCCGCTGTCGAATTGACCTTGCGAGCGTCCGACACCGCGGAAATTAAAGCGGAGCACCGAAAAACCTCGTTTGACGAAGGTTTGATACAAGGCGTAGGTCACCTTGTTGTTCATGGTGCCACCGTGCAAAGGATGGGGGTGAAGGACGAGGGCAATGGGGCCACCGGGCTTTTTTGCGTGCTGATATCGGCCTTCGAGGCGACCTTCGGGGCCGTTAAAAATAACTTCAGGCATGATGCTGTCTGACTCTGTAAAGGTTGAAGCAGGGGTTAAAGCGGCTATATCAATTTTTATAATAGGGTTG
The DNA here is from genome assembly GCA_014382375.1 of Rhodospirillaceae bacterium. Taxonomy (GTDB): domain Bacteria; phylum Pseudomonadota; class Alphaproteobacteria; order Rhodospirillales; family JABHCV01; genus JACNJU01. The sequence goes on along the minus strand of JACNJU010000087.1, from coordinate 38,059 downwards.
CAAAAGCCGCGGAAAATATAAATTTAAGTCAAATACTTGACCTGGGAAGTCGGGTATATTATATTGCACTGATGTTAAGGCCATGGAATGCTTTGACGCCTTAGGCGCACGTTTGGCAACGTCTCCTGACTGAACCGCTGCCACAGATATAAAGATAATCGGATGATTTTCAAGAGATTTAAAGAAGATATTGATGCCTTTTTGGCTCGCGACCCTGCAGCTCAATCCCGAATCGAGGTTGCCCTGTGTTATCCGGGCTATCACGCGCTGTTGTTTTATCGCCTGACGAACATGTTGTGGCGCAACAACTGGCGGTTATTGGCGCGGTTTATATCTTCGATCGGCAAGCTTTTGACGATGATTGAAATTCATCCCGGTGCCGCTATCGGTCGCCGTTTTGTGATTGATCATGGCAGTGGCATTGTCATCGGTGAAACATCCATCATTGGTGATGATGTGACCCTGTATCAGGGCGTCACCCTGGGTGGTGTGTCGCCATCCATTGAATCTCACGCCCAGGTTAATCAGAAACGCCATCCGACCCTTGCCAACGATGTGATTATCGGTTCCGGGGCTCAGGTTTTGGGACCCATTACCATTGGTGAAGGTGCCCGCGTCGGCGCCAATGCGGTTGTCCACAAGGATATTCCCGCTGGCGTCACCGCTGTTGGGATTCCGGCCCGTGTCGTCATGCCTCGCGACAAGACCAAGGCCAAAGAATTTGTCGCTTATGGTGAACCGGTTGAGGGCTGCCCGGATCCGGTGCTGCGCACGATTGAGGAATTACGCCAACAGGTAACATCGCTCATGACCCATATTGAAGAAATGGAGAGTCGTCTGGACGGGGAACAAGCAGACGACAAGATGAGTAAAAGCAACGCGGCCAGGGCTTCCGGGGGGAAGTCTTGAGCGCTTTATATCGACAAGGAGAGATAACGTGAAACTAAGCACTAAAGGACGTTACGCCGTTATGGCTATGGTCGACCTGGCAAGTTGTTCGGCCAAAAAGGGCAAGGCGGTTTCCCTGGCTGATATTGCTGAACGTCAGGAAATATCACTTTCCTATCTGGAACAGCTTTTCGGCAAGTTGCGCCGTTGCGGGCTGGTCAAGAGCGTCCGTGGTCCCGGCGGCGGATATCTGCTTGCCCGTCCATATGAAGACCTGAGGGTTTCAGATATTATTACTGCCGTTGACGAAACCGTTTCGGCGACTCGGTGTGCACCGGGTTCAGCCGAAGGCTGTCTGCACGATAAAAGCCGTTGTCTGACCCATGACCTATGGCAGGAACTGACAAATCAAATCACCCTTTACCTGAATTCTGTTTCCCTTGCCGATGTTTGCGAACGTCGGATTCTTGGAACCAGTGGACTACAGCTGGCACCGCACAAGGACGAAGAAACGTCGATTGCTGCGGCTCAGTAATAAATTTTGAACGTTGAGGACAGCGGGCACAACATGAGCGACTACGTCTATCTGGATCACAATGCGACGACCTTGGTACGGCCCGAAGCCGCTCGGGCGGTTACTGCTGTGATCTCTGCTGTTGGCAATCCTTCGTCCGTGCATGGGCCGGGCCGGGCCGCACGCAAGACAATGGAGGAGGCGCGCCGCGCCGTTGCCAGACTGCTCAATGCCGAGCCCGCTGATGTGATTTTTACCAGTGGCGGTACTGAAGCCAACAACCTTGCCCTTGAAGGATCAGGACGGACCCGGCGACTGGTTTCAGCCGTTGAGCATCCTTCCGTTCTGGCTGGTGGCGGCGAAGTTATTCCGGTTGATCATAACGGCCACGTCGATCTTGATCGCCTTGAAGAACGCCTGTTGGCCGATGATACCCCGGCACTTGTTTCCGTGATGCTGGCCAATAACGAAACCGGCGTTATTGCACCCATAGGGGATGTTGTCGCTATTGCCCATCGGCACGGCGCGTTGGTTCATTGTGACGCCATTCAGGCGGCCGGAAAAATTGCCGTAGACGTGATTGCCCTGGGCGTCGATATGATGACCATATCGGCCCATAAAATTGGTGGACCGTCCGGTGCAGGCGCTTTGATTGTCCCCGGAATCTCTACGTCTTCGGGGGCAGAGATTAGGGGTATGCAGTTTGGTGGCGGACAGGAACGTGGTTACCGGGTCGGTACCGAAAATCTGGTTGGTATTTCCGGCCTTGGTGCCGCCGCCGCTGCCGCCCATGCGGGACTTCAGGATTTTGCCCGGTTGGCCGATTTGCGCGATGCGATCGAGCAAGGTGTTAAAGGCATTGAACCGCGGACGACAATCATGGGTGAAGATGTTCAGCGGCTTCCCAACACCACCTGTCTGACCATGCCGGGCGTCGATAGCCAGACCCAGGTCATGGCCTTTGATCTGGCTGGTGTCGGGATCAGCGCCGGTTCGGCCTGTTCATCAGGCAAGACCAAGGCGTCGGGTGTGCTGAAGGCGATGAACATGTCTGACGAGGTCGCAAGCTCTGCGGTTCGGGTGTCGCTGGGCTGGCCGAGTACGGCGCAGGATGTGAAAGCATTTCTCGCCGCGTGGCGCGATATATACGGACGACAAAACATAGATAAAATTTCCAGCCCGGCGGCCTGAATAGGCCCTTGGCGAAAACCAAAACAGTACCTATCTAAACGTTGAATGATTAAGACTTGAAGCAGGAAAAATTAAAATTATGACCACGACAAAAAGCCACTGGAGCAAAGACGCACCCCTGTATCTGGATTATCAGGCGACGACGCCGACCGATCCCAGGGTGGTCGAAAAAATGCTGCCGTTTTTCTCGGAACGCTTTGGCAATCCCCATTCCAGAACCCATCATTATGGTTGGGACGCCGAAGAAGTGGTTGAAGAGGCGCGGGCCCAGGTTGCCTCGCTGATTGGTGCTACACCTAAGGAAATCATTTTCACATCCGGTGCTACCGAATCCAACAATCTGGCCCTCAAAGGCGTCGGTAACTTTTATAAGGATCGGAAAAATCACATCATCACCTGTGTTACCGAACACAAGTGCGTGCTCGATACCTGCCGTCATCTCGAACAGGATGGCTTTGACATTACCTATCTGCCGGTTCAGGAAAACGGCCTGATCGAACTTGATAAACTGGCCGCTGCAATCACCGAAAATACGTTGATGGTTTCGATCATGGCCGTCAATAACGAAATCGGGGTTATTCAGCCGATCAAGGAAATCGGCGCGCTATGCCGCGAAAACGGTGTTTTCTTCCACACCGATGCGGCCCAGGCTGCCGGTAAAATCCCCCTTGATGTGGATGACATGAACATCGATTTGATGAGCATTTCCGGCCACAAGCTATATGGCCCCATGGGCATTGGTGTGCTGTACGTACGCCGCCGTCCGCGGGTTCGGATTGTCGCCATGATTAATGGCGGTGGACAGGAACGCGGGATGCGCTCGGGCACCCTGCCGACACCGCTTTGTGTCGGTATTGGGGAAGCCTGCGCACTCGCCGAAAAGGAAATGGGGGCCGAGGCCGAACGCCTGAAAATGCTGCGCGACCGCTTTCATGCCGGCATCAATGAACGCTTGAGCGAGGTCTACCTGAACGGCGATCTTGAACACCGGATTCCTGGTAACCTGAACCTCAGCTTTGCTTACGTGGAAGGCGAGGGCCTGATGATGGGTGTCAATGACCTGGCCGTTTCCAGTGGTTCGGCCTGTACATCTGCTTCCCTTGAGCCATCCTACGTGTTGCGCGCCCTGGGGGTTGAGGAAGAGCTTGCTCATACCTCACTGCGTATCGGACTTGGTCGCTTCACCACCGAAGAGGAAGTCGATTACGCCGTCGAAAAGATTGCCACCGAAGTTACACGCCTGCGCGAAATGAGCCCGCTTTGGGACATGGCCCAGGAAGGTATCGATTTAAAGTCCATTGAATGGGCTGACCACTAAGTTGTTTGATTATTGCCGGGTATTTCCTCAGGCATGCTAACGGAGAAGACAAAATGGCTTACAGCGACAAGTTGCTAGATCACTACGAAAATCCCCGCAACGTCGGGATTCTTGATAAAGACGACACCGGCGTCGGCACCGGCCTTGTCGGCGCCCCGGCGTGCGGCGATGTCATGAAATTGCAGATCCAGGTCGATGAAGACGGTATCATTGAAGACGCCAAGTTCAAGACCTTCGGCTGCGGTTCAGCGATTGCTTCAAGCTCGCTCGTGACCGAGTGGGTCAAAGGTAAAACCCTTGATGAAGCGGCCGAAATAAAGAACACTGATATCGCGCAGGAATTGGCTTTACCGCCGGTGAAAATTCATTGCTCGGTTTTGGCCGAAGATGCGATCAAGGCGGCGATTACGGATTACAGGTCGAAGAAAGAATCGAAAAGCGAAGCCGCCGAATAAGGCACCTTTATAGTGAAGATGGAGAATACCAAGAGATGAATGAACGTCCGGCAATGATGACGGTCAGCGACGCTGCCGCCAAACAGGTTCAGGCTCTGCTAGACGGGCGCGGCAAGCCGTCTACTGGTATCCGTATCGGGGTTCGCACCAAGGGTTGTTCAGGCATGTCCTATACCCTTGAATTCGCCGACGAAAAGGGTCCGTTCGATGAAATCCTTGAAGACAAGGGTGTGACCATCCTGATCGACCCGAAGGCGACGATGTTTATAATTGGTACTGAAATGGACTACGTTGAAGACAAGCTGGAATCCGGTTTTGTGTTCTCTAACCCCAATGAAAAGGGTCGCTGTGGTTGCGGTGAATCCTTCCACGTTTAAAATCGCCCGTATGTTATAAAAATTGGGACCGTTTCCTGCCAATCAGGGACGGTCCCAAGTTGTATTAAAGGAAACGGTAAAACCCATGGATGGCCCTGACAGCGCTGCTGATAGAGCACCCGCAGAGGAAGTTGGCATTATTGCCTGCTGGTCGTGCAAGGGCCCTGTAAAGCAGGTTAATCCCTTATGCGAGACCTGCGGTGCGGTGCAGCCGCCGGGTCAAATGGACCATTATCAACGCCTTGGCCTGGCTGTTTCTTTTGATATCAATGTTGCTGATCTCGATCAGCTTTACTTTGATCTTCAACGACACCTTCATCCGGACCGTTTCGCCACCCGCAGCCCCCGGGAAAGGGCGATCAGCCAACTTCAGGCGACGGCCATCAACGACGCCTACGAAACCCTGAAGGAGCCGCTGACAAGGGCCGATTATCTGGTTCATCTGCGTGGCATGGGGGTGTTTCCTGAAGGTTGCAATTTGATCAACGATCAGGCCTTGCTCATGGAAACCATGGAACTGCGAGAAGCCCTTGCAGAAGCCGAAACCACGGACCAGGTCGATGTTCTTTCGGTCCGTGCCCAGGACGATATCAAGGTGTGTATCGAGCAGTTATCCAAATTGTTCAGTGAGAATGATATCGAAGGCGCCTGTAAATTGACGACGCGGCTGAAATATTTACAAAAGCTGGCCGAAGAAACCCGCATCCACAGAATGAAGTTGATTTGAGCGTTATGGCGACCTTACTGCAAATTCACGAACCCGGCGCAACCCCTGCCCCCCACGCTGCTGATCAGGGGCTGGCCGTCGGTATTGATCTTGGAACCACAAATTCGGTCGTCGCCATCAGTTCGGATGGCAAGCCCGAAGTCTTGCGTGACGAAGACGGCAAGGCCCTGGTTCCGTCCGTTGTCGCCTACGCGCCTGATGGATCGGCCATCGTTGGCGGGATGGCGCGCAATCTGTTGCTCGACCGCCCTGAATGCGTCGTCGGTTCCATTAAAAGATTGATGGGCCGCGGTGTTGAAGATGTCAAATCCCTGGCCGGCGTGCTGCCCTTCGATGTTGACCCGCAAGCCGAAGGTGAAACCGGGATGGTCCGCCTGAATGTTGCCGGACACAAACTAACACCGGTAAAAATCTCCGCCGATATCCTTAGCGCCCTGAAAGAACGGGCCGAAGAACATTTGGGCCATATCGTCGATCAGGCGGTGATCACGGTGCCTGCCTATTTTGATGATGCCGCCCGCAACGCCACCAAGGACGCCGCAAAACTGGCCGGAATTGAGGTCCTGCGTTTGGTCAATGAACCGACCGCCGCCGCACTGGCTTATGGCCTGGACCGGCAGGCAGAGGGTATCTACGCCGTTTACGATCTGGGCGGCGGAACCTTTGATATTTCAATCCTGCGCATGGAAAAGGGGGTCTTTCAGGTGCTCGCTACCGGCGGTGACGCGGCTTTGGGCGGGGATGATTTCGATCACGCCATTGCCGAACATTTTCTGGGCGAGCGCACCGGCGATAAGGAACTGACCGGCAGCGACGTCAAAATGGCGCTGATGACGGCGAGGCTTGCCAAGGAATGCCTGAGCGACGCCCAAAGCGGCGAATGGGTGCTTGATATTGATGGCGTCCAGTCCAGACATACCTTTGATCGCGCAACCTTCGACGGGTTGGTCGAGGGCCTTGTTACGCGCACCCAGGACATTTGCAAATCGGTGATGGAAGACGCCAACGTCACCCCGGATCAGATCAAGGGCGTGGTGCTGGTTGGTGGCTCAACACGGGTGCCGCTTGTCCGCGAGAAGGTCGCCGCCTTGTTCGCCAAGCAACCATTGGCCGATATTGACCCGGACGAAGTGGTCGCCATTGGTGCGGCCTTGCAGGCCGAAGCCCTGACAACCGGGTCCGACACCCTTCTGCTCGATGTCACACCGCTTAGTCTGGGCCTTGAAACGATGGGCGGGCTGGTCGAAAAGGTGATTCCCCGTAACACCCCGATCCCCGTTGCCAAGGCGCAGGAATTCACCACCTACATGGATGGTCAAAGTGCGATGGTTGTTCATGTGGTTCAGGGCGACAGGGAAATGGTTGACCAAAACCGCTCCCTCGCGCGTTTTGAATTGCACGGCATTCCGCCAATGACGGCGGGGGCTGCCCGTATCAAGGTGACCTTCGCGGTCGATGCCGACGGCTTGTTGACCGTTACTGCCGGGGAAGAAACCACCGGCATCGAGGCGCAAGTCGCCGTCAAACCGTCTTATGGCCTGAGTGAAGAGGAAATGGCGGAAATGCTGTATGACAGCATGAAAAACGCCAAGGACGACATGGAAGCCCGCCTGCTTGCCGAAACCAGGGTTGAAGCCGGGCGTAATCTCAACGCGGTATCTGCGGCCCTTGCCAATGACGGGCATTTGCTCAGCGATGATGAATTCAATGCCATCAAGGCCATCGTTCAAAACCTTGAGGAAGCCTCAAAGGGTGATCAGCGCGATATGATCACCATGGCCGCCGAAAAACTGGAACAGGCGACCAAGGCCTTTGCCGAAAAGCGCATGGATCGCGGGATACGATCAGCCCTGCGCGGAGTTGAAATCGACGCCCTTGATGAACAGGCCTCTAAAGGTTAAAAGGCCCCATATTTTCGTTATTTGATTTTCAGGAGAACCACTCGATGCCCAAAATTACCTTCATCGCGGGCGATGGAACAAAAAAAGAAGTCGACGCCCCGAACGGTTTGTCGGTGCTTGAAATAGCCCACAAGAACGATATCGATCTTGAAGGTGCCTGTGAGGGCTCGCTGGCCTGTTCGACCTGTCATGTTATCGTCGACAAGGAGTGGTTCGATAAACTGGGCGAGGCTTCGGAAGAAGAAGAAGACATGCTCGATCTGGCTTTCGGCCTGACCCATACCTCAAGGCTGGGTTGCCAGATCAAGATGACCGATGAACTGGACGGCCTCAGCGTCACCCTGCCTGCGGCAACCCGTAACATGTTGGTGGATTAAAGCTGATGAAGTGGGCCGACATTCACGATATCGCCATCGAGCTTGAAGACGCCCACCCGGATGTCGATGTGATCAATCTGCGCTTTACGGATTTGTGGAAATGGGTGCAGGCGCTTCCCGGTTTTGACGACGATCCGGAAAAATCCAGTGAAAAAATACTGGAAGCCATTCAGATGGCCTGGCTGGATGAGCGTGATTGATGAAAGCCGTTATTATCCCGGTCACCGCTTTCGAGCAGAACTGCACCCTGGTGTGGTGTCCGCAAACCATGTTGGGGGCGTTCGTTGATCCCGGCGGCGATATTGACCATCTCATCAGTGTCGCCGAGGAAAACAACGTCACCATCGAGAAAATCCTGATCACGCACGGCCATCTGGATCACGCTGGTGGTGCTGCGGAACTGGCCGAACGCCTGTCCGTGCCCATCGAAGGGCCGCACAAGGACGATGATTTCTGGATCCAGCAACTGCCCGAACAAACACGGCAGTATGGTTTCCCTGAAGGCCGTGCCTTCACGCCCGAACGATGGCTTGAAAACGCCGACAAGGTCAGCGTCGGCAATGTCAGCTTCGACGTCATTCATTGCCCCGGCCACACCCCGGGGCATGTTGTTTTTTATCAACCCGATCAAAATCTGGCGCTGGTTGGCGATGTGTTGTTTCAGGGCTCGATCGGCCGCACCGACTTTCCCCGCGGCAATCACCAGGACCTGCTCGACTCGATCACCGGTCGCCTGTGGCCGCTCGGCGACGACGTCACCTTCATCCCCGGCCATGGTCAGGCCTCAACCTTCGGGGCGGAGCGCAAAACCAACCCGTTTGTCGGCGATGATGTGATTTAAGGGCTGGGTGCTTTTAAGACTTACCGGTTTTATTGATGACGTCTGCGGCAACACGAGTAACGGTTCCGGTTGGCAGGGACTTCAGTGTGTGAAAGGTCACCGCGAAGGCGATGTGCACGAAGATCAGTGCCGGGGTTGCTTCGGCCAGACCTTCATGAAAATCGTCATCCATGCCAATGTCATGGGCAAACCAGCCCGACAGGGCGGCCAGGGTAATCAGCACCAGCAGGGCGGCGGCCATCCAGTTATTGATCAAACGCTGCACGGCGCGAATACCTGGTGGCGTTTGTCCTGCGGGCGGCAGGCTGAGGGTCGGCAAGGCCAGCGGTGAGTTTTTTGGCGCTCCCAGGCCGACCAGCAGGCGAATGCCCAGGGCCAGTAAAACCATGACACCGGAAAAAACGTGCATGGCGTAACTGCCTTCGCCGGTGACGTAGGCAACAAGAAAGGCCCCTGACAAAAGGCCGTGCCATCCCATCAGAAACGATAGTTCGGCCTTGCTAGGTTTCCTGCCGGAGGGAGACTTAGTCGTCATCGTCGTCATGGTGGTGATCATCATCATTGTCGCCGCCACCATATCCGTAGGAGGCGTAGGAAGTGGACTGGAAGCCTGGGGTCGAGCCGTTGTTGATCAGCGCATAGGCTGCCGCACCGCAGCTGATGACAACGGCGAAAATCAGGGTCATCAGGACTGTTCTTGTAATCATCGCGAAACTCCCGGGATTTCAGGTCATCGCCATTGTTGCAAATTTTGCCTGAACCGTATGTGAACGAAGCATTGTACAGGGGTTTAAAACGCCTATAGTTCCTGTCAGACCGCCCAAGGGAAAAACGGACAGGAGATCAAATGACAACGATCAATATTCAATTCACCCTGTTTTCGGCGTTTTATTCGCCGCTGATCTCGACCATGTCCGCGGGCTTTTTGCAGGCAGAAGGATTGCAACCTGAGTGGTCAGTCTCAAAGCCCGGTGTTTCGGCGATTGCGGCCCTTGCTGACGGTTCTGCGCATGTTGTTCAATCTGCTCTCAGTCAGGGTTTTGGGCCGCTATCGAAGGGCGAAACCCCGGACACCACGCATTTTGCCCAGGTCAACGAGATGGACGGTTTTTTCATCACCGCCCGCCAGCCCGATCCTGATTTCAGCTGGGACAAGCTAGAGGGTTCAGATGCGGTACTGTTTGGCGGCGGCCAGCCGCTTGCCATGTTCAAGTACGCTTGCCACAAGGCAGGTATCGACTATGACAGGATCAACGCCATCAACCCCGGTGGTGCAGCCGATGTAGACAGGGCCTTCCGTGAAGGGCAGGGACAATACGTGCAACAACAGGGACCCTTCCCGCAGCAACTGGAAGCGGATGGTATTGGTCATATCGTGGCGCAAGTTGGCAAGCAGATCGGCCGATGCGGGTTTTCCAGCCTGGCGGCAAACCGGGACTGGCTGGAAACTGATATGGCGGCGGCCTTCATTCGGGCTTACAGGAAAACCCGCGCCTACATGAACGAAACCCCGGCAACAGATATTGCGCGGGCCGAAAAACCTTATTTCCCGACGATTGACGAGGCGGCCCTGGCTGATTGCATCGCCACCTACCAGCAACTTGGCTGCTGGAGCCCGCATGTGGAAATCACCCCAGAGGCGTTCGAGGCGACTCTCGACATTTTCCAGTACAACGGCCTGATCAATGAACGTTATGCTTACGATCAGGTTTGCACGTTGCCTCCCGAAGGTTTATGAGCCGCCGAGCTCTTTTCGCAACAAAGACGCACCGGCCCCGAGCGCCTTGAGCTTGCCTTCGGCGACAATGCGTGGCAGCGGAGCCATGCCGCAATTGGTGCAGGCAATGATCCTTTCCGGGTCAACGTATTCCATGGCAGCGCGCAGGGTGGCGGCGACCTTTTCAGGCGTCTCGATGGTCTCGCTGGCGACATTAATGGCGCCGACCAGGACCTCCTTGTCCTTCAGCAGGCCAAGCACCGACATCGGCACTTTCGAATCCGCACATTCCAGTGAAACCTGATCAAGTTTGCTGTCGTTTAAAGCCGGGAAGAACTCTTCGTACTGTCGCCACTCATCGCCGAGGCCTTCCTTCCAGTCGATGTTTTCCTGAATGCCGTAGCCGTAACAAATGTGGACGGCGGTTTTGCAGGAAAGTCCCTGGATGGCCCGGTGCAGGGTGTCAACGCCCCAGATTGGAACCTGATCCATAAACGCATTGAAGGCCGGTTCATCGAACTGGATGACGTCAACGCCCAGGGCTTCAAGCTCCAGCGCTTCTTCGTTCAAGAGGGCCGCGAAGGCCATCGCCATTTCGGGACGGCTGCCGTAATGGGCGTCGGCGATGGTATCGCAAATGGTCATTGGCCCCGGCAGCGTGAATTTGAGCTGCTTTGCGGTGTGTTTGCGGCAGAACTTCGCACCTTCCCCATGCACGGATTTTTTGCGACTGACGGCAGTTGTAACCGTTGGCACCTGGGCGTCATAACGATCATCACGAATGCCCATGGTGGTCATACGCTGCCAGTCAATGCCGTCAATGTGCTCGAGAAAACCATGGACGAAATGTTTGCGGAATTGTTCACCGTCACTGACGATATCAATACCGGCATCTTCCTGGAGTTTTATCCAGGCCAGGGCCGCGTCCTGCTGGCCTTCAACGAGTGCCTCGTCTTGCAGGCGCCATGGGGCCCACAACTTCTCAGGCTCGGCCAGCCATGCCGGTTTTGGAAGGCTGCCCGCCACAGTCGTTGTCATCATCTGAATGATCCTTTGTCGGATATCTTGGGTTTTTGCCCATTGTACGGGCAACGTAAACACCTATATTCACATCCATGAATAGCGAGATCAATACTTTGGGGCTGAACAAGCCACCGGCAGAGACCCGTGTCGTCGTCGCCATGTCCGGCGGTGTCGACAGTTCGGTGACCGCCGCCATGCTTAAAGAACAGGGTTATGACGTCGTTGGCGTCACGTTGCAGTTATATGATCACGGCGAAGCCATTTCAAAACCCGGCACCTGTTGCGCCGGACGTGACATCGCCGATGCCCGCAATGTGGCGGACGCTATAGGTATTCCCCATTACGTGCTCGATTTTGAAAGCCTGTTCAAGGAAGCGGTGATCGAGGATTTTGCCGACAGTTACCTGCGCGGCGAGACGCCGGTGCCGTGTGTGCGCTGTAACGAGACGGTCAAGTTTACGGACTTGATGGGCAAGGCCAGGGATCTGGGTGCTGACTTGCTGGTTACCGGTCATTATGTGCAAAGGCGTATGGGACCGGATGGGGCTGAACTTCACGCCGGTCGCGATCCTGGCCGCGATCAGAGCTATTTCATGTTCTCAATGACCCCTGAGCAGCTAGATTTCCTGCGCTTTCCGTTGGGCGCCATGGACAAGGACGAAACCCGCGACCTGGCTCATCGCTACGGATTACCTGTGGCCAGCAAGCCGGACAGTCAGGATATCTGTTTCGTGCCCGAGGGAAAATATCAGGACGTGGTCAGGAAATTACGTCCCGACGCCCTGATCGAAGGCGATATCGTTGATCTGGACGGCACCGTGCTGGGTCGCCATTCGGGCATTATCAATTACACCATCGGCCAGCGCCGGGGGCTTGATATTTCCGCTCCCGAACCACTATACGTTATTGCTCTTGAACCGAAGACGGCGCGCGTCGTTGTAGGGCCAAAAGAAGCGTTGAAACGATGCAGCTTGATGATTCAGGGACTGAACTGGCTGGGCGTCGGGGATATGCCTCCTGATGGCATTCAGCTTCGGGTCAAGTTGCGCTCGACGCAGCCACCCCTTGCCGCCACGGTGCGTGCGCTCGGGGCGGGCAGGGCCGAGGTTACTCTGGACGATCCGCAGGGTGCCGTTGCGCCGGGGCAGGCCTGTGTTTTCTATGATGGCGAGCGGGTCTTGGGTGGCGGCTGGATCATGCGCGACGATGCCGCCTGATCATTGCGCCGCGTTTTCTTCCACCGCTAAAGACTGTATATCTTCATCCGCGGACTCAAGCACTTCGCGGGCGTGTTCTGTTTCCTGCTGACGCGCCCACATGCTGGCGTATTGGCCGTTCATTGTCAGCAGTTGGGCATGGTTGCCGCGCTCGCTGATGCGGCCTTCTTCCAGGACGATGATTTCATCAGCGTCGATGACGGTCGATAACCGGTGGGCGATAATCAGGGTGGTGCGACCGCTTGAGACCTGTTTCAGGGACTCCTGAATTTCTTTTTCCGTATGTGAGTCCAAAGACGAGGTCGCCTCGTCAAACAGGAAGATGCCCGGACGTTTGAGAATTGTCCGGGCGATGGCGACGCGCTGTTTCTCGCCGCCCGATAATTTAAGACCGCGTTCGCCGACAGCCGTTTGGTAGCCTTCGGGAAGGGCGCTGATAAAGTCGTGGATGGCGGCCAGTTTCGCCGCTTCCTCGATCTCTTCACGACTTGCCCCGGGCCGACCGTAAGCGATGTTGTAATAAATGGTGTCATTAAACAGCACCGTATCCTGCGGTACGATGCCGATGGCGGCGCGCCAGCTCCCTTGAGTGACGGTGCGGGTATCCTGTCCATCAATCAACACGGCACCCCTGGTAACGTCATAAAAGCGGAACAAGAGCCGCGAAATGGTCGATTTTCCCGCCCCGCTAGGGCCGACGATGGCAACGCTTTTTCCGGCCGGAACGGTAAACGATACGTTCCTGAGGATCGGCCTTTCAGGGGTATAGGCGAAGGAGACATCGCGAAATTCCACTTCCGCACCCTTGACCGACAATGCAGGAGCCTCCGGCGGGTCGGAGACTTCCGCCGCTTCATTGAGCAACGCGAACATCTGTTCCATGTCGATCAGGGAATGCTTGATCTCGCGGTAACTTGAGCCGAGGAAACTGAGCGGTATGTAAAGTTGAAGCAAGTAGGTGTTGACGAGAACGAAATCGCCGACAGTCATGGTTCCGCCAGAAACACCGTAACCGGCCATGATCATGATGATGGTGGCGCCGCTGGCGATAATGAAGCCCTGTCCGGTATTGAGTATGGATAGTGTGGTTTTGGCCGTCACCGCCGCCTTTTCATAGGATTCCATCGCCTGATCAAAACGCCTGGCTTCATGTTCCTCGTTACCGAAATATTTAACGGTCTCATAGTTGATAAGGCTGTCGATGGCCTTGGTGTGGGCCTCACTGTCCGAATCATTCATGGTTCGGCGGAATTTGATGCGCCATTCGGTGATGACCAGTGTCCAGAGCACATAACCGGCAATGGTGGCGGCGGTAACGAAGGCGAACCACTGATCAAACAGGCCCCACAGCAAGCCCAGAACCATAAGGATTTCGACCATTGTCGGCACGATATTGAACAGCATCATGCGCAGCACGTACTCGATACCCTTGGTGCCGCGCTCAATTGCCCTGCTCAATCCACCGGTGCGCCGATCAAGATGAAAGCGCAGCGCCAGGTCATGGATATGACGGAAGGTTTTGACACCGGCCTTGCGGATGGCGCGTTCGGCAACTTTTGCAAAAACCGCACCCTGCAATTCCTTAAAGGCCAGCGACAACACACGTGCCACACCGTAAGCGACGAGCAGCCCAACAGGGACGGCAATGATCATCGTTTCGGTATTGATGCCTTTAGCGGATGCCGGGGCGGTTAGCGCATCGACAGCGTATTTCAGGATTACCGGGACGGCGACTGTGGTGACTTTTGCAAGCGCCAGCAGAATCAGCGAGGCAACAACGCGAATACGTAAACCAACTGCGTCCGTAGGCCATAAGTAGGGCAACAGGGACCGTATGGTGTCGAAATCGCCAGATGCTTCCCCCCGGTCAGGATTGTTGTCAGGTCTGCGCATGGGCACTCATCATAAAACCAAAGCCCCACGGCTTGGCTCCGCGGGTCTGTTCTATATAGGGATTTGTTCGGCTGTCCGCTACTGCGGTCCGTTCAGAAACCTTCAACCTGAAGGCGTTTGCGTTCAAGTTTGCGGGCACGGCTGACCGCCTCAGCCTTTTTTCTCACCCTGACTTCGGAAGGTTTTTCGTAGGAACGACGGCGTTTCATCTCGCGCCAGATACCCTCACGCTGCATCTTTTTCTTCAGCGCCTTCAATGCCTGGTCGACGTTATTGTCGCGTACACTTACATACAAATGACTTCTCACTGCTTGATGTGGCGCTAAATTTTCGCGCCGAAGGTCAATATCATAGTCATTTAACGCCCGGCTGACAAATCTGTCCGGGAATTAATACCGTTTACGATTTGTTGAGAAAGCTTTGTTAGCCTTTAAAGGAAGTATTAGGGCTCCTTTTGTATAGGCTGAAATGTCATGCGGTATCAAGTTAGGTTTGTCGAGAAAATCAACTCCTGGACCGTCGTCGATACCAAGGTCGGCGGCAAGGTTATTGCTTTACATGATCAGAAAAAAAGTGCCGATGCTGCTGCCTGGTATGAGGAAGAACGTTGGTACAAGTGTACCCCTTCCCAAGATGAGGAAGTGGCTTATAGAGGATGATTTTTTAAATAATGGATGAACGAAATCCCGGCGAAGAACTTTCTAATGCCGAGGTCTATGAAATGGCTGATACACTGTTACGCCGTCATGGCAAAGACGCAGTTGTGGTTGCCTCTTTGCAGGCCGAAGGAAAATTAAATAGTGGCGACATGGAAGGTTACAGAACCTGGAAGCGCCTGATCATGCTTGTTGATGGAATGTTGGAAGGAACGCCACCCCAGCGTGAACGTCTGCACTAAAGGAATATTGGACGCCCGTTTGATTTGGTGGATAGGATACCACATGGATTTGAAAAATGCCTGAAGAAGACGAAATGGATATGGCCGCAGCTATGGCAGAAGGAATGGCTGACGAAGACGACGTGGACACTGTCGGCGCCGTTTACGGGATTTCGGTTGATGTCACGGCTGTTCTTGGTACGGCTTTGATGCCGATTAGCCAGATTCTTAAACTTGGCCGTGGTGCGGTTGTCGAATTGGAACGTCTTGTCGGCGAAGAAATTGAATTGGTTGCCGAAGAAAACATTATTGCCAAGGGCGAAGTCATTGTTATCGAGGACCGCCTGGGCGTCAGTATTACCAAAATTGTAAAACGCATGTAGAGAGCATGACCATGAAATCCAATAGTGAAATTTGGCGCTGCGCCAGCCTTCTGGTCGATCAATATGGTGAAATGGCCCTGAACGGGGCCGCCATCAAGGCCGATCAAATGGCCAATGAAGGTGATCAGGAAGGCCGCTTTATCTGGCTTAAGGTGACCCGTGCTGTCGAGGAACTGTTATCCGATGAAGTTCCTGAAGGTACGAGCGTTCATTGACCCTCAAAAATTCTGAAAATCAATGTCTGTAGGGCAGGGATTGCTGCTTGCCTATTTGAAGATTGGTGTCCTGGCTTTTGCCATCATGGGCGTCTTGTGGCTGATTATCAGGATGATTGAAAAAAAGGGTCGCGAGAAGAGCGGCAAATAGCGAAAACTATTTTTTAAGTTTCGCCAGCCATTCCTTGACCCGTTCGGACTGGATATCCTTGTCGATGGCCGAAACGGATTTATCGAGAATTTCCATCAGGGCCGGGGCCTTCTTGTAGTTGTTTTCCTGTGCCAGTAAATTCCAGAAATAGGCTTCGCTATCGTCGGCGGCGACTTCTTTTCCCTGATGGTATATTACCGCCATGGCGTATTGCCCCGCAGCGTAATTCAGGTTAGCCGATTTTTCAATCAGGCTAAGGGCTGTCGCCATTTCAGCTTTTGATTTGGCTTCCCTTCTGGAAAGATCACCGAAACTATACAGACCGACGGGATCATTCTGGGCGGCGGATTTACCATACCACCGACGAGATACAGCAAGGTCGACGACAACCCCAAGCCCCTTGCGATACAGGTGGCCAAGCGCATTTTGGGCCTTTGCATTGCCTTCAATGGCAAGGGGTAGCCAGATTTCACGGGCGAGCTTGAAGTCACCGGCCCTGTAAGCGTTAACACCTTGACCAAATACCGTGATTTTAAATTTTTTATCTGAAGTTTTTGATTCCTCCGAAACCGTAGCGGGTTCGGTTTCTTTCGACAGGCAGAGATTGATATCAACCCGCTGGGCCAGCTTGTCGATGTAATCCGAAAGTTGCAAGCCCTTGATGGTAATGCCGGTACTTGGAATTTTGATGCCCTTTCCCTGACCATAAATGGTCCTGACATTTGCAAGCTGGCGGCTCCATTTTTCAAGGTAACCGGCCCAGTCGCCGCCATGCTTCTGGTTGACGTACCCAATGACGCCTTCATGGGTCAATGTTCCCCACCACGATACCTGGGGAAACGCGGGACATTCGGCTTCCGCCTGAGAGGACAGAAGAGGGAGGATCATAATGGAGGAGAAAACAATGATAAGGCGTGAAGGCATGAGTATCCCTGGTATCGTTTCTCTTGGTTAGAAAAACACCGTACCATATCACCATCCACACCTTACGTGAAGATGACAGAATCGCGCCTCAAGCTATTGTGAGCACAAGATCGTCGCTATTTCAGGATAAGGAAGACGCCGAAATCTATTCCCACTCAATGGTCCCGGGTGGTTTCGATGTGATGTCGTAGGTGACCCGGTTGATGCCCTTGACTTCGTTGATGATGCGGTTGGACACGCCTGCCAGGAATTCCATGTCGAAGTGGTAGAAATCGGCGGTCATGCCGTCTGTCGAGGTGACGGCGCGGAGGGCGCAGACATAGTCGTAGGTGCGTGCGTCGCCCATGACACCGACTGTTTGCACCGGCAGCAGCACGGCAAAGGCCTGCCAGATCGCATCGTACAGGCCGGCGTTGCGTATAGCGTCAAGATAGACGGCGTCCGCATTGCGCAGGATTTCAAGCTTCTCGCGGGTTACCCCGCCGGGTAGGCGGATGGCGAGGCCCGGCCCCGGAAACGGATGGCGGCCAACAAAGTTTTCAGGCAGGCCAAGCTCGCGACCGAGCTTGCGGACCTCGTCCTTGAACAGTTCGCGCAACGGTTCGACCAGGTCCATGTTCATGCGTTCGGGCAAGCCGCCGACGTTGTGGTGGGACTTAATGGTTACCGACGGTCCACCGGTAAAGGACACGGATTCGATGACATCCGGGTATAAAGTCCCCTGGGCCAGGAAGTCGGCGCCACCAATTTTGACGGCTTCTTCTTCAAAAACGTCAATGAAGGTTGCGCCGATAATCTTGCGCTTCTTTTCCGGATCAGGCTCGCCTTCCAGTTTGTTGATGAACAGCTCTGATGCGTCGCGATGAACCAGCGGAATATTGTAGTGCTCGCGGAACATATTGACGACTTCCTCGGCTTCGCCTTTACGCATAAAGCCGGTATCTACGAAGACGCACTGCAATTGCTCACCGATGGCCTCATGCAGCAGCACCGCGACAACCGACGAATCAACACCGCCTGAAAGCCCGCAGATAACCTTGCCGTCGCCCACTTGCGCCCGAACCTTGGCGATTTCCTGTTCCTTGAACCCGGCCATGGTCCAGTCCCCGGCGCAACCGCATACCCGGTGGGTAAAGTTTTCAAGCAGTTTTGCGCCGTGCGGGGTGTGGACGACTTCCGGATGGTACATCAGGCCGTAAAAGCGCCTCTCGTCATCGGCGATGGTGGCGAACGGTGCCCCTTCGGATGTGGCAACGGTGCGAAAGCCTGGCGGCGGCGCGTCAATACGGTCACCGTGGCTCATCCACACCTGTTCCCTGGAGCCTACATCCCAGACACCGTGGAACAGTTCGCAGTCCTCTTTTATATCGACGAAAGCGCGGCCAAATTCCCGGTGATCCGAAGACACAACCTTGCCCCCCAGTGCTTCGGCCATGGCCATTTGACCATAACAAATACCCAGGACCGGCAAGCCCATATCGAACAATCCGTCAGGCGCGCGTGGGGTATCGACGTTTGTCAGCGAAGCAGGGCCACCCGACAGGATGATCCCTTTCGGGTCAAACGCCTTGATCGTTTCGACGCTAACGCTGTTAAAGGGATGAACCTCGGAATAGACACCGGATTCGCGAACCCGCCTGGCGATCAACTGGGTCACCTGGGAGCCGAAATCGATAATCAGAATACGTTCAGACATAACAGCACGGGACTCGGGACTTGTGAATGGGAGCCAGAACATAGCGAGATTCGGGCGACCCTAACAGTCTCAAATTTGCGAGGAGTATTGTGCCGCTTTACACAATTTGGCAGGATCACGGCCACGATGTGTTCTCATTATCACAATTCCGGAACCCACCATGTCCCCTACAGATCAATTGTATGAGCGCTTGCGGGCTAGTGGGCTTGATTTTTTCGCCTCCGTTCCCTGCAAACTGCTTGATGGCATGTTGAAAAAACTGGCTGCCGATGATGACATCCTCTACACCCCGGTTTCGCGCGAGGAAGATGGAGTCGGTATTCTTGCCGGGGCCTATATGGCGGGCCGCAAACCGGCGCTGGTGATGCAGAATTCCGGTTTCGGCAATTCGGTCAATGCGGTTTGCTCGCTCCTTAACTATTTCAAAATTCCGGTGATTTTTGTGATCAGTCACCGCGGCAGCCCCGGTGAGCCGGTTGAAGCCCAAAATGGCATGGGCGACGCGGTTACGGGTGTTATGACCGCCTCAGGGGTGCCCACTATATCCATTGACCATCCGGATCACTTACAACAAATCGACGGCGAGATTGCCCAGGCCTATGCCGAGGGCAGGTCTTTGGGCATTTTGTTGCCGTTCAGCTTCTGGCAGGTTTGAGAAATTGACCGGATTAGTACGCTATCAGATTTTCGAAAAAATTATGGATCAGATCACCGACGAACTGGTGGTCAGCACCATCGGCCAGCCCTGTCAGGAGATCTTCAAAATCAGGGACAGGCCCGAAAACTTCTACATGCTGGGTTCCATGGGGATGGCCTCGTCAATCGGTCTTGGTTTGGCGATGTCGACGGACAAGAAGGTGGTGGTTCTCGATGGCGACAGCGCCAACATCATGAACATGGGGGCCTTCGCGACCATGGGCTTTAACGCGCCGGGTAATCTGGTCCATATCATCGTTGATAATGAAGCCAACGGTTCGACTGGCTTCCAGCCATCGTTTACGGCCCGCAACGTCAAGCTGGATCAGGTTGCCATGGCCTGTTCGATCCCCAACGTCACCCTGATCGACCAGGCAGATGAGATCACCCCGGCGCTGAGCAAAGCACTGGCGGCAGACGAAATGCACACCCTGGTGATCAAGGCGGAAATCGGCCTGATGCCCGGCATCGATCTGCTGCCGCTGGGGGCCTTGGAGATCCGCGATCGCTTCATGAAGGTCGTGCAGTCGTAAGCTTAAGGCAGTTCGATGGCGTAGGTGTTCAGGGCCGGGATATCCTTGATCAATTTTTGTTCTTTCAGGAAAACCGCAAAGCGCTCGTAGCGGGCCTTGTCCAGTGCTGCTGGCCTGAGGGCGAAGCGCGGCAGGGTGGCGGCCCAGGCCCGTTTGTTGAGCTCGTCGTCAAGATCTTTGTGGGCACTGATGAACAGGTTCCAGCTTTCCTCGGGATGATTGACCAGATACTGGGTGGCTTTTTCCACGGCCTCGACGAAACGACGCATACGACTACCGCCAAGGGAAGATTTATGGGCGACAAGGATCAACTCATCGTATGGCGGTACGCCTTCTTCTTCCGGGTAGAATGCGCGACCGGGCTTTCCGACGATATCCATCTGGTTGAGTTCAAAATTGCGAAACGCCCCGATCACCGCGTCGACCTGTCCTGAAATAATAGACGGTGAGAGCGAGAAGTTGACGTTGATCAGGGTCACATCCTTAAGACCAAGACCCGCCCCTTCGAGCATTTTGCCCAGCACGGCGTCTTCAAAACCGCCGATCGAATAACCGACCTTCTTGCCCTTTAAATCGGCGATGGTTTTGATCGGGCCGTCTTTCAGCACGACCAGTGAATTCAGCGGCGTCGCAACCAGGGTGCCGATACGCACCAGTGGCAATCCGGCTTCGACTTGTACGTGTAGCTGCGGCTGGTAGGACACGGCGATGTCGGCCTTGCCGGCGGCGACCAGCTTTGGCGGATCGTTGGGATCGGCCGGGGCAATCAGCTCAACATCAAGTCCGGCTGCGGCGAAGTAGTCTTTCTCTCGCGCCACAATCAGCGGCGCATGGTCGGGATTAACGAACCAGTCGAGCAGGACCGTCATTTTTTCGGCGGCTTGAGCGGGTTGGCCGGTCACTGTCGCTGCGATCAGCAACAGGGAAGCAAAGAGGGGGCGAAGGTTGGTCATTGGTTTCCTCAAGATTCGTTGGGATGGGAGTCAGGCTGCCATGGGATGGCACGGCGGACGGTGAAATCGACGCTGAAATAAAGGGCTACGGCAAGCAGCGCCAGGGTCGCAAGGGCGGCGAACATGATGTCGATTTGCATACGGGCGTTGGCGTGCAACATCAGGTAACCAAGGCCAGAGCTCGAGCCCACCCATTCGCCGACAATGGCACCAATGGGGGCGACGGCGGTCGCTACCCTGAGACCCGAACCCAACGCCGGCAAAGCCGCCGGGATGCGAACATGGCGCAGGATCGCCCAACGACTGCCGTTCATGGTCAGGGCCAGTTCGACCCAGCCCGGCTCGGTGCGCCTTAAACCATCGTGAAAGGCGGCGGTCACCGGAAAATAGATAATCAGGGTCGCCATGACGACTTTTGAAGCCATGCCATAACCGACCCATAACACCAAAATCGGAGCCAACGCGAAAACCGGCACCGCCTGACTGACCACCAGTACCGGCAACAGCCACTGCCGGGCCGGTCGGAAGTAAGCCATGACAAGGGCGCTGGCGATGCCGAGGATCAATCCAAACATCAATCCAAGCAGGATTTCGGCCATGGTGATGGCGCCGTGACGGATAAATAAGTCCGGCCGCGCGATCCATGCCTGGGCGACGGCCAGGGGACTTGGCAGGATGTAGGGCGGCGCGCCGCTTAAACTGACGATGGCCTGCCACAGGCCGATCAGACCGATCAGGATGATGGTCGGGCGAACAAGGCTCATGGCGCCGCCTCCGCCAGTTGTCTTAACAACTCGCCCTGATGTTCCAGAACTTCGACATCGTCAACCGGGCGCGGCGGCAGCCGTTTTGGCTCTATGGCCGCACCCAGCACGGCAGGGCGTCCGTTCATGACATGGATCGCGTGACCCAGACGCAGGGCCTCAAGCGGATCATGGGTAACAAGCAAGACCGTGCGGTCGTTTAAAAGTTCAGCCGCCAGCCCCTGCAGCCTGATCTTGGTAATGGCGTCGAGGGCCGAAAACGGCTCGTCCATCAAGACGACGGGGCGGTCTTCCATCAAGGTACGGGCGATGGCGGCGCGTTGGCGCATACCGCCTGACAGGGTGTCGGGCATGGCCGTGGCGACAGCAGCCAGACCGGTCCGGGAGAGTAAGTCGAGAGCCTTGTCGCGGTCCGGGGCATTTTCATTCCTGATCCGGCATCCAAGCAGGACGTTGTCGAGGACACTGAGCCAGGGATACAGGAAATCCCGTTGCGCCATGAAGGCGACCCGCCCATCCAACGCCAGGCCGTCTGAACAGGTAATGGTCTGGGAATTTCCCTGTCCCCCGTCGAGCCCCAGAATCAATCGTAGCAACATGCTTTTGCCAATACCGCTGGGGCCAAGCAGGCAAGTCCAGCGCCCTGCCGCAAGGTCAAGGTTGAGGCCATCAAACAAAACCTGTTGGTGCCAGGCCAGATGCGCACCGCGCACAGACAAGCCGATTGATGATGGGGGAGACAACTTATTGGTGGTTTGGCTCATGTCTCACTCGTTCCTACGCCGGTATAAGCCGGATCAGGTTCAAGGGGTCGTCTCGAAAAATTGAGACCTCTCAGCCGCTAACAAGCAGCTCCCCCCAGTGATGGGTTCAGACGTACACATAGGGCGGCCAAGGGGAATTGGCAAGCACCTTATACTTAGCCGGTGCTCCAGTTACGGGGTCTGATCATGCCGGCAATCTTGCAGGCTTGCTGGACATAACCGTAAGGAAATAATTGGAAAATCCGGTTCCGGTCTGCTCCGCATTGCTCTTTTAAATGTT
The DNA here is from genome assembly GCA_014382375.1 of Rhodospirillaceae bacterium. Taxonomy (GTDB): domain Bacteria; phylum Pseudomonadota; class Alphaproteobacteria; order Rhodospirillales; family JABHCV01; genus JACNJU01. The sequence goes on along the minus strand of JACNJU010000087.1, from coordinate 15,384 downwards.
TCATGGCATGGCGGACATCCGGGGTGACCTGATGATCCTTGTGATAATCGCGCATGAACCTGATGACGACCCAATGCTCATCGGTTAGCTCGATTTCTTCTTCGGCTGCCAACTGGCGGGCAATTTCTTCCGTCCAGGAATCCGGCTCAACCAGATAGCCTTCATCATCACGGGCGACCATTCAGGAATTTCCCCGGTCTTTCCAGCCGCGCAGGATCGAAAGGGCAAAGTCCGGATTTTTGGTGATGATATCGATGATCTGCTTGCGCAGGGATTCGTTGATGTTGCGATCAATCCTCTCGACGTTAATTGCCGAGGGTTCGGGGTGGACTGGGCGCGTTGTCTCGTGCTGCCGCTGCTCGGCGGCGGTAATGAAACTTGGTGGCGGTGGTGCTCCGTCTGTCGTATTCATGGGCCAACTATACGCTTTTCCGCTCCATCACGGCACAGAAAAAACCATCCGTATCAGTGTCAGCGGGGCTCAGGCGCAAGCCGCCTTCTGCGGGCGGGCAGGGTGTGGCGATGGCTTTGGCCCAGATGTCGGCGATGGGCAGGGCCGTGAATTCGTCGTGTTGTTCAAGAAAGGTTTTGATCTGGGCCTCGTTTTCCTCGGCTAAAAGCGAGCAGGTGGCGTAAATCAAGTGGCCACCGGGTTTCACCATTTTTGCTGCCGCACCTAGAATTTTGTATTGATCGGCGACATGGCGATCCAGCCGTGCCTGTGTCAGACGCCAGCGCGCTTCGGGATGGCGACGCCAGGCACCAATCCCTGAACAGGGTGCATCGACAAGAACCCTGTCGGCTTTTTCGTTCAGCTCACTGACGGCAGCCTCATCATCGAGCACCAGTTGTTGAATACCAGTCACTCTGGCGCGTTTTACGCGTTCGTCCAGGCCGGACAGCCTTTTTGTCGAAACATCACAGGCGATCAGGGCACCGTCACCACTGCTCCCGCCCTGCATGCCCATGGCGTCGGCCAGGGCCAGGGTCTTGCCGCCGCCGCCGGCGCAATAATCGACGACTGTCATACCGGGTTTGGCTTCGCACAGCAGGGCGATCAGTTGCGATCCTTCGTCCTGAACTTCGATCAGGCCTTTTTTGAAAGCCTTTGTTTCTTCCAGACGGGCCCGTTCGATCAATCGTAATCCGACTGGTGAGAGTGTCGTAGGCGTGGTTTTGATGTGATCGATGCTCAGGGATTTTCTAGCCTGATCGCGGCTGACTCGCCCGACGTTGACCCGAATATCGACCGGGGCTTCGGAATTAAGTGCCGTCATCTCGGCCTCAAAGCGGTCCCCCCATATAGCCTGAAACGATGGATCCAGCCATTCGGGGACTTCGTGAACCACACCCGGCGGCATGGCATCATGCAGCAACGGCTTGGCGACCAGATTTTCGACCAGTTGCTGCTCGGCGGCATCAAGAGAGGCTGGTGCATGGGCAGCCCCATTAAACAAGTTACCCGCCGCGTCCGCGCTTTGACCATCAAGAATAACAATGGCAGCGAGAATCCGCAGCCTTGAGGATGGTTTCATGTCACCTGCCGCTCCGGCGATCCACCAATCGAGACGGGCGCGGTGCCGGATAACATCAAACACCTGGTTGCCGACATTGCGGCGGTCTTTCGAGCCAGCGTAGCGCCGTGGCCTGAAATAAGCGCGAATGATGGTATCGGCGGCAGTATTGGCCTCCTCAATGGCATCAAGAATCTCAATGGCGGCGGACAGGCGGGCGTCAGGTGTCATGTTTTAAGGCCTCTCATGCGCCGGGCACTTACTCCGTTCGCTTGGCTTAGGACTCTGGAAGTCGAGATTAACAGGGCATCAAGAGTTTCATTCATGAAGGCTATACTCATACACTTTCTATCAAGCCCGCGACTGCGGGCCGCCGTTACTACGGCGAGCCAAGAGAGCGGAGCGAACGCCCGGCGCTTGAGGGCTTTAATAAAGACTCCCAACTAATCGTTATGACGATAGTTGGGCGCTTCTCTGGTAATCGTTACATCGTGGACATGGCTTTCCCGCAAGCCAGCCGATGTAATACGGCGGAACGTGGCTTTTGTCTGCAAATCGGCAAGGGTTGCGCAGCCGGTGTAGCCCATGGAAGACCTCAGTCCGCCGATCAGTTGATGGATGACGTTACCGACCGGTCCCTTGTAAGGCACCTGGCCTTCGATCCCTTCGGGCACCAGTTTCAGGTTGTCCGAAACATCTTGCTGGAAATAGCGGTCAGCGGAACCACGCGCCATAGCGCCCAGCGAGCCCATGCCCCGGTAGGATTTATAGGAACGGCCCTGATGCAAGAAGACCTCGCCGGGGCTCTCGTCAGTGCCAGCAAACAGCGAGCCGATCATTACGCAGTTTGCGCCTGCGGCGATGGCTTTGGCAATGTCGCCGGAAAACTTGATGCCGCCATCGGCAATGATCGGAATGTTCTGCTTGGTGCAGGCTTCGGCCACTTCCATGATCGCCGAAAGCTGTGGCATGCCGACACCGGCGACCATGCGTGTGGTGCAGATGGTGCCAGGGCCAATGCCGACCTTGACCGTGTCTGCACCGGCGTCAATGAGCGCCTTGGCGGCGTCAGGCGTGGCAATATTACCGGCGATAACCTGGGCTGAATTGGATAGTTTCTTGATCGCCGTGACCGCCTCGATGACGCCACTGGAATGACCGTGCGCGGTATCGACGACAATGACATCGACGCCGGCATCAATCAGTGCCTCTGCCCTGCCAAGACCATCTATTCCCACGCCGGTTGCGGCGGCGACCCGCAGACGACCCAAATCATCCTTGTTGGCGCTTGGGAAACGTTGCGCTTTTTCGATGTCTTTGACGGTCATCAGACCGATACAGCGAAATTCATTGTCAACGACGAGAAGTTTTTCGATGCGGTATTTGTGCAGCAGATGTTTGGCTTCCTCGCGGGTGGTCTCCTCGCTGACGGTAATCAGGGGACTTTCGTCACTGTGAGGGGTCATAAGCTCGCCGACTGGTTGCTCCAGGTTGTCGGCGAAGCGAACATCGCGATTGGTCAGGATGCCGACCAGCTTTCCGTTATCTTTATCAACAACGGGAATGCCGGAAATATTGTGGGTGTCCTTGATGCGCAGCGCGTCTGAAAGGGTCGCGCGCGGGTCAATCGTGAAGGGATCGATAACCATGCCGGATTCAAATTTCTTGACGCGGCGGACTTCTCCAGCCTGCTCTTCATTTGTCAGATTTTTGTGAATGACACCAATACCGCCAGCCTGGGCCAGGGCGATGGCCAGATTGCTTTCGGTGACCGTATCCATGGCCGCCGAAATCAGCGGAATGCCAAGTTCGATATCTTTGGTCAAGCGGGTGCGGGTATCGGTATCAGCTGGAAGGACGCTCGATTCGGCGGGGACCAGAAGAACGTCGTCAAAGGTCAGTGCCTCTTTAATACTCATGCCAGCTCCTATCCGCTAAATACTTGAGTTGGCGCGACATCATACAGAAGAAGTTGACGAATCCAAGCCTTGTTCTTCGCCCCGGTAACCGGTCGCGACAACATACATTTCAGCGGAGTCTGACCGGCTTGCCGGTGGCTTGACGTGGCGCACGGTTTTGAAGTCCTTTTTCATTGCCTTCAACATGTCATTTTCGGTACCGCCTTGCAGAACTTTGGCGATAAAAACACCATCGGGTTTGAGCATTTCAAAGGCAAATTCAAGGGCCGCCTCGCACAGCGCCATGATTTTAAGATGGTCGGTTGCCGCGTGTCCGGTCGCCGGGGCCGCCATGTCGCTTAAAACAATGTCGACCTTGCCACCCAGCGCTTCTTTCAACAAGTCAGGAGCGGCTTCATCAAGGAAATCATGAAGCAGGATCTTAGCACCGGAAACCGGCTCCATTTCATTGATGTCCAGGGCGACAACGAGACCCTGGGCATTGTTTTCGGGATCTGTTCGTTCGACGGCGACTTTTGTCCAGCCGCCCGGTGCGGCACCAAGGTCGACAATGCGCTTGCCTGGTTTAAGAAAATGGTATTTGTCGTCCAGTTCGAGCAACTTAAAGGCCGCACGTGATGGATAGCCGCGCTTTTGGGCTTCGGCAACATAAGGGTCGTTGAGTTGTCTTTGCAGCCAGAGGGTCGAGGACAACTTGCGTCCCTTGGCGCTGCGGACCTTGGTGTGAAGGCCGCGACCACTAAGGCCACCTTCACCCCGGCTCTTGTCTCGCCCACCCTTACCTTTGGCGCTCATGTGATTGCCCCGGTGTAGGTATCGCCGTTGTCCCTGATCAATCCCATCAGTAAACCTTCACGAATACCCCTGTCGGCGGCGCGGACCGTTGGTGCGGGCCAGTGCCGACAGATCGCATCAAGGATGGCGCAACCCATGACAACCAGATCGGCGCGTTCTGGCCCAATGCAGCCGTTTTGGGCCCGCTCGTCATGGCTCATACCGGCCAGACGTTCACTGATAGCGGTGATGGTTTCGACCCGCATGTCCAGTCCATCAACCTGGGCGCGATTGTAACGAGGCAGGTTCAGATAAAGACCACCCAGTGTGGTCACCGTGCCGGACGTCCCCAGCAACTGGGTATCATGAGTGGTCAGAAAATCAGAAATACCGTGTTGGCGGTCAAAAGATTGCAGTCCTGCTTCGACCCGGTCGATGATTTCTTCATATACATGACGTTCAATAACACCACTGCCGTATTTTTCGACCAAAGAGACCACCCCAATCGGCAGGGACAGCATACCCAGGACAACAGCCTCGCCGGAAGGGGCCCGTTCGACCCACATCAATTCTGTACTGCCGCCACCAATGTCAAAGACAATGGCGCGCGAGGTATCCTTGTTGAGCAGTTGCGCACAACCGTCCAGGGTCAATTGTGCTTCCTGTTCGGGGCTGATGGTTTCCAGTTCAATTCCGGTTTCACCCAGGGCCCTTTTGTAGAAGGCGGCGCAGTCAGTGGCCCGGCGGCAGGCTTCGGTCGCGATGGAGCGAGACTTGCCGACATCCCTGAATTGCATTTTTTGGGCGCAAATGTGGAGCGCTTCAATGGTGCGCTCAACGGCTTCCTCGTTGAGTTGGTCGCTGCGAGACAGGCCTTCACCCAGGCGGACGATGCGCGAGAAGGAGTCGATCACCCTGAAAGTATTGTTTTTCACCCGGGCGACCAGCAGGCGACAGTTATTGGTGCCCAGATCAATGGCGGCGTAGACATTTCCGCTCATGCTTTGTGTCGCTCCAAAAATGAAATCATTATCGCTACCCACTTCTAAACCTTCCGGTGCGTCGTTTCTATAGAGGAAGCAACGGTCAGTCACAGTTGTTAATATCAGCCCGGTTTTTTCAATCACAAGGTTTGAAAAGTTATGATAGCGTCCGCGTCTTGGATCTTGAAACCAGGGTTGGATATGATGATGGACATTCTCGATGAAGCAAAGCAACGAACGGTCCAGTTCCAGGACAGGCTAAAGCAGGCGGGCCATGATGTCGCCGTCATCACAGACGAGTCTTCCATTGCTTATCTGGCCGGTTTCTGGGGCTATTTATCCATCGAATTCGGGCGTCCGACTTTTCTTATTTTGCGTTCGGGACAGGAACCCACTGTGCTGACGCCGCTGATGGAAAGTGAAATGGTTTCGGCCATGACCTGGGTTCAGGATGTGCGGACCTGGGAAGATGCCGGTGACAGGCGGTGGGAAAATGTGCTGGCTGAAATTCTTGGAGCCAACCTAAAAAGTATAGCGCTCGAGCGTGATGTGTTGCCGGCGATTGTTCGCAATTGGCTCGATGAACATTTCCCTGGGATCGCTCTTGATGATGCCTCGGCAGTTCTTGGCGATATGCGGATGATCAAATCCCCCAGCGAAATTGAGGTGATGAAAAAGGCAGGCACCATTGCCGGGGCAATGATGGAAGCCGCCCATGGCTCGCTTGCCGAAGGTGTTCAGGAATTCGAGACCGCCCTTGCGATTATCGCTGCGGGTAGCCGCAAGGCCGCCGGGTTCCTGACCAACAGTGGCTGGGAGGCCTTCGTCTCGCCGATGATCCATAACCTTCAAATCATGCAGAGCGGCTCCGATACCTCCATGGTTCACAGGCGTGCCAGTGTCAAACGGTATGATCGGGGCGATCCCGTCTATTTCTGCTTTTGCAACATGGCCCAGTTCAAGCAGTACAAGTTGGGTTTTGACCGAATGTTCTTCGTTGGCGAGGTTTCAGAGGCGGCGGGTCACATTCAACAAGTTGCTATTGAGGCGCAGGCAGCGGCCCTGAACGTGATCGGTCCGGGGGTGGTCGCAGAAGACGTTGCCGCCGCCGCCGATGCCGTCTACGCAGAGGGTGGCTTCGCCACCTCCTACCGCACGGGAAGATCTATCGGTGTTGCCTATCTGGAAAAACCGGAGCTGAAGAAAGGCGACAAGACGGTTCTTAAACCCGGTATGACCTTTGCTGTTGACGGCGGCATTTCGGTCGACGGTGAACTGGCCGGACGCATAGGTGATTCCATCGTCGTCACCAGGGATGGATTCGAGTATCTGACCGACTATCCACGCACTTTGTTGGTAAGCAAGGGATAATGGACATTCGCGTCGCCATTTTTCAGCCGGTAGCCCGCGAGGAAACCCCATCAGCCCGTCTTGACCGACTGGAGGCGCAACTGGTTGAGGCTGGGGCTAATGCGTTCGATCTGCTGTTGTGCCCTGAATTGTTTCTAAGTGGCTACGATGTCGGTGACAAAATCCGTGAATTTGCCGAACCCGCAAGTGGCCCGTCCCTGGCCCGTGTTGGTGTGTTGGCGAAAAAGTATGAGACGGCTCTTGGCGTCGGTTATCCGGAAATTGAGGGGCAGGAACTCTACAATAGTGTTGCTGTTGTTGGTAAATCCGGCGAACGGTTGCACGATTATCGCAAGCGTTTTCTGCCACCTGGATATGAGGGCGATACATTCACAGCCGGTCGCGACGATAGTGTGTTTGAATTCATGGGGCAGCGTTTTGCGGTGCTTATCTGTTACGATGTGGAATTCCCTGAAAATGTCCGTAAGGCAGCAAAAGGCGGTGCTGAAATTATTCTCGCCCCGACCGCCCTGCGCTCAAAGTGGGACTTTGTCGCCCGCAAGATGATCCCGACCAGGGCTTTCGAGAATGGCTTGTTCCTGCTTTACGCCAATTACGCCGGTCGTGAAAGAAACAGTGAGTATCTGGGCGAAAGTGTCATTGTTGCCCCTGACGGGCGCGCCCTGGCCCTGGCCGGTGACGGCGAGGAGGTTATTTCTGCAAACCTTGATATGGCGGAAATTTCGCTCGCTCGCCACACGTTGCCGTATCTAAAAGTGATGGGAAAAAATAGTCAGAGTTCCTAAATGTAAGTTTAAGCTTTTATGTCGCAAAGAGGAAAAATACCTTCGGTTTTGTCCCAGAGTCGAACAAAGCTCTTTGATTTTCTTAGGAAGTTCATGCTAGCGTCTATTAATCAAAAATGTCGTCTGTCTTTATTTCAGCAAAAAAGACCAACTTTTCATGGGGAAACAAGGCACAAATGCCACCCCGGAGACGACAAAAACAAAGGCTGCTAAAAAAGGCAGCCATCGGGGAGGAAAGATGTCAGATCCAAACGATCCGCTCGTGCGGTTCATTGAGGTCCAGAAAAGCTATGATGGCGAATCACTGGTCGTAAAAAATCTAAACCTAGATGTTGCCCGCGGCGAATTCATGACAATGCTAGGGCCCTCCGGCTCAGGAAAAACCACTTGTTTGATGATGCTGGCCGGATTTGAACCAGCGACCCATGGCGAAATTACCCTGGCCGGTGAGCCCATCAATAACGTTGCCCCACATAAACGCGGCATTGGCATGGTATTTCAGAATTATGCCCTGTTCCCGCACATGACGGTTGCCGAAAACCTTGCTTTCCCACTTGAAGTACGCGGTGTCGGAAAATCGGAAATCACCGATAAGGTAAACAGCACCCTCGATATGGTGCGTCTGGGTGGCTTTGGCGATCGTCGACCGGCGCAATTATCCGGTGGCCAACAGCAACGAGTTGCCGTCGCCCGTTCACTGGTTTTCAGGCCGAATTTGGTGCTGATGGATGAACCCCTTGGCGCGCTTGACAAGAACCTGCGCGAAGAAATGCAGTACGAAATCAAACATATTCATGAAGAACTGCAGGTGACGATGGTGTATGTCACCCACGATCAGTCAGAGGCTCTAACCATGTCGAACCAGATTGCTGTGTTTGATGACGGCGTCGTCCAGCAACTGGCCACACCTGATGTACTTTATGAAAAACCTGTTAATGCCTTCGTTGCCGGATTTATCGGCGAGAACAACCGCCTGTTCGGAAGGGTAAAAGAAGTTTCAGGCGATTTTTGCCAGGTCGAGCTTGAAGGCGGTGGCGGTTTGATCAAGGCCCTCAGCGTCAATCATGGCGGTGTCGGTTCGCGCACCACCCTGTCACTTCGACCTGAAAGGGTGACAATTGGCGCCATTGAAGGACAGACTGAAAATGCTCTTGAAGCGAAAGTGGAAGAGCTCATCTATCTGGGTGATCACATTCGTAGCCGGATCAGCTTGACCGGTAACGATGAATTCATCGTCAAAGTTCCCAACTCTCATGGCCACGTTCACCTGAAAGAAGGTGAACTTACCCAGATTGGTTGGGAAGCAGAGGATTGTCGTGCCCTCGACGGCTGACAATGAAATTAAGAAACTAAAACTCAACAGTTAAATTGTAACAAAGGGAGATCAAGACCAATGAAGAAAATGCTGAAAAATTCAGTGTTCGCCATTACTGGTATCGCTATCGCCGGCATGGCATCATCGGCTCAAGCCGTTGATTTGAATGTCGTTTCATGGGGCGGTGCCTATACTGCCAGCCAGATGAACGCCTATCATAAACCATACATGGAAGCCAATCCTGGCGTTAAGATCAATTCCATTGATTACAGTGGCGGTCTTGCCGAAATGCGGGCCCAGACTGAATCTGGCAATGTTACCTGGGATCTGGTTGACGTGGTTCTTTCTGATGCCATCACCGGCTGTGATGAAGGTATGTTCCGTCCCATCGACATGGACAACGAAATGGCCAAGGGTGCTGACGGTACGCCGGCTTGCCAGGACTTCCTTGAAGGCAGGCTTCTTTCGGAATGATGCGTCCCGCAGATACTTTACTCCACCGTTTTCGCCTATCGTTCGGACGCATGGGGCGGTAAAAACCCGACCAAAATGTCCGACGTGTTTGATCTCAAGAACTTCCCTGGCAAGCGTGCACTGCAGAAGAAACCGATCAACAACCTTGAATGGGCTTTGATCGCTGACGGTGTTCCGTTGGCCGAGGTTTATGACGTTCTTGATACAGACGCGGGCAAGGACCGGGCATTCGCCAAGCTGGCGACCATCAAGAGTGATGTGATCTGGTGGACTGAGGGCGCCGTACCTCCGCAGCTTATGGCTGATGGTGAAGCGGTGTTCGGCACCGGTTATAACGGTCGTTGGTTCTCGGCTATTGCTGAAGAAAAACAGCCTTTCGCCATGCTTTGGGACGGTCAGGTTCTGGACATTGACGGCTGGGCCGTATCTGCCAAAGGCCAGAATATCGATGAAGTGATGAAGTTCGTCAAATTCGCGACGGACACGCAACGCCTTGCCGACCAGGCCAAGTTTATTTCCTATGGCCCGGCTCGTAAGTCTTCCGGCCCGATGGTTTCCAAGCACGCTACGCTTGGCATCGACATGGCCCCGCATATGCCCACGACTTATGCGGACCAGGGCTTCCTCACCAACTTCGCCTGGTGGGCTGATAACGGCGACGAAATGAACGAACGTTTCGCTGCCTGGTTGCTCCAGTAGGATCAACTTTTCGGTAAAGCGGGGCAGGGAAACCTGCCCCGCAACCGGGTTTATTTATTTTTTCTATTCTGTTTACTGAATTGAATTTACGAGGGGTTGGGTATGGCTAACGAAAATACCGGGGGTGAACTTGTTCTAGCCGCCGATGGCACGCCACTGAAAGCCAGCTTGAACAAGGCCATGCGAAAAAACCGCATCCGCGCCCTGTTGTTGGTGACCCCTTTGTTTGTCTTTATTTTATTCTCGTTCCTGATCCCCATCGTCGACATGACATTCCGCAGTGTTGACAACTGGCATGTCGGAACCCTGATGCCAAAGACGACGGCGGCGCTTGCCGACTGGGACGGCAAGGCTTTGCCCGATGAGCCGGTTTTTGCGGCGCTGGTGGAGGATTTGCAGGTCGGTGCCAAGGCGCGCGAAATTGGTAAAGTCGGAACCCGCCTGAATTATGAAAAATCAGGTTTGCGCAGCATGATCACGAGTTCGGGCAGGAAAGCACTAAAAGTCAAGGAAGGGCCTTATAAGGAAAAGGTCCTGAAGATGCATAAAAAGTGGAAAGAGCTTTCAACCTGGACGGTTATCAAACGTAACACCGCGCCCTTTACGATTGGTTATTACCTGAACGCCGTCGATATGAAGTATGACGATAATGGCGAAATTGTCAGGCAAAATGAAAACAGGCGCATTTATGGCAAGCTGTTTCTTCGGACATTTGCCATCAGCCTGGCGATTACGGTGATCTGCGTGATCCTGGCCTATCCCATATCCTACCTGTTGGCGACGTTGCCGCTTCGCTATTCAAATTTGCTGATGATATTCGTGCTGTTGCCGTTCTGGACATCGCTTCTGGTTCGAACAACGGCCTGGATTGCCATGTTGCAGTCACAGGGGGTATTGAACGATCTGTTCGTCTTCTTTGGGTTGGTCAGTGACGATAATCGTTTGCAGCTTATTCATAATATGACGGGTACGATTATCGCCATGACCCATATCCTGCTACCGTTCATGGTGCTGCCGCTGTATAGCGTGATGAAAACCATTCCGCCAAGCTACATGCGCGCGGCCCTTTCGTTAGGGGCAAATCCGCTGGTCGCCTTTGTTCGCGTTTATATGCCGCAAACCCTGTCGGGAATTGGTGCTGGCAGTATCCTCGTCTTTATTCTGTCGATTGGTTACTACATTACCCCGGCCCTTGTCGGTGGAACCGATGGCACGCTGATTTCCAATCAGATCGCCTATCACATGCAGTCGTCACTTAATTGGGGCCTGGCCGGTGCGCTGGGTGCGTTGTTGCTGTTCTCGGTGCTGGCGCTCTACCTGCTGTATAACAAAATCGTTGGTATCGATAATATGAGGTTAGGATAACACCATGGCCTTACCACCTTATGCCGGCCCGCTTGAAACGACCTGGTACTACGGGTTCCGCTTTTTGTGCGCCTGTATCTTCATTTTTCTGATTACGCCAATCCTGGTAATCATCCCGTTGAGTTTCAATGTCGAGCCGTACTTCACCTTCACCAAAGGGATGCTGGCCTTTGACCCGGATGCCTATTCGCTTCGCTGGTATGAAGATTTTGTCAATAATACCCAGTGGACTCACTCGGTTAAAAACAGCTTCATTATTGCCATTGCCTCGACCATTCTGGCGACTATTCTGGGAACACTGGCGGCGTTGGGCTTAAGTAAATCCCATATGCCTTATCGTTCCCTGATGATGGGCCTTTTGATTTCGCCAATGATCGTGCCGCTGATTATTTCGGCTGCCGGCATGTACTTCTTTTATTCAAACATCGGCCTTGATCAGACCTACTTGGGTATCATTCTCGCCCATACAGCCCTTGGCACCCCGTTTGTGGTGATTACGGTGACGGCGACACTTGTCGGTTTTGATCATTCACTGACCCGCGCGTCCGCCAATTTGGGAGCCAACCCGACGGTGACATTTTTCAAAGTCATCATGCCGTTGATCCTGCCGGGTGTGATATCCGGGGCACTGTTCGCCTTTATCACCTCGTTTGATGAAGTCGTCGTTGTGCTGTTCCTTGCCGGGTTTGATCAACGGACCATTCCGCGTCAGATGTGGTCTGGTATTCGCGAGCAAATCAGCCCGACGATCCTGGCTGTGGCGACAATTCTTGTGATGATTTCCGTGGCCTTGCTTGCGACCCTCGAGTTATTGAGACGTCGTAGCGACCGGCTGCGTGGCATCGTTTAATACTTTTTTTCGGAGCGAGCATGATCAAACATATTGTCGTTGCCGTCGATTCTTCACCGACTTCTGATAACGCCGTCGACATGGCGTTAAATCTGGCAAAAACCTATGACGCCAAGTTGAGCTTCCTGCATGTCATCCGTGATATGCAATTGCCCGAAAGCGTCCTTCGTATGGCTGAAGTGGAGCATATTCAGGGTGCGCGCACCGATGTCTTGCGTTTCGTTGGCGAGAAAATATTGAAATCGGCCGAAAAGAAAGCCAGGAAATCCCACGTTAAAAACACGGTCAGCAACGTCGCTGTTGGCGATCCGGCATCGGAAATTACCGATTTCGCAAAAAAAGGCAAGGCGGATTTGATTGTTATCGGCACCCGTGGACACAGTGACCTTAAGGGTATGTTCCTGGGCAGCGTGTCGCGCAAGGTGTCGAACCTTGCCGACGTCAACGTCATGATTGTGCGCTAACTCTTCAATTCTTTCTGCAATCTGCTGACGGTTTCCTCAAGCTCCTGCGGGGGGTATGGCTTTGGCGCTTCCGCACCCCAGACCGGACCCGGCCAGGCCACATCATCTGTAAAGCGTGCAATGATGTGGATGTGCAGTTGCTCAACCATATTGCCAAGGGCGGCGACGTTGATGCGGGTGGGATCGTATAGTGTTTTAAGCGCCTCAGAAGCACGAACGATTTCTCCCATCATCACGGCCAGGTCAGCCTGTTCCAAATCGTGCAGCGCGCTTAAACCAGGGCGCGCGGGGACAAGGATCAGCCAGGGATAATTGGCGTCTTTCATGAGCATCACCCGCGAGACATCCCAGCGTGTGATCTCGATGGTATCAGCAGCGAGTGTAGGGTGAAGTTGAAACATTTGAAGCGGTGTTCTTTCTCGGTTGAAGACGATCCACTATATTGATCGTCGGCTTTATGTGCAGGGTTATTTTTTTAATGTCATCGTCAAAAATCAAGGCCGGCTTGTGGGTGCAGGCGCAAGTCCGGCAATGCGATATCAACTTCATCCCGATTATGGTTCGCCAAAAGGGGGATCCGGATTCCGGTGCGATCCTGCTTAAACTCGATCAGGGTGAGGCCGGGTGCTCGGTGCTGTCGCAGGTTCGCGATGTGGAGGGCAACCCAGGCTGGATGTACGGCGGTGGCGGTGAATTCATCGCCGAAGAAGAAGCCGAGTCCTATATCAGGCGACAGATCAAGCGTGATCCGGACCTGTGGGTTCTTGAAATTGAGGACCGGCAAGGCCGCTATGAGCTTGATGGAAAAATTGTCTGATATTCGACAGAATGGGCAATGGTGGACATCTATTGTCCAAATCACGACATTATAGATGGACAAGTCTCCAAATCAGCTATAAAGAATTTGTCAGTTGCCAAGGAGATATACTGGCATGGATGGTTCAAACTTTGACGGCCCCCTGCATAAGATCGGGTTCTTCCTGGTTCCCGATTTTTCGTTCATTGCTTTTTCATCGGCCATTGAGCCGCTAAGGCTCGTCAATCGGATCGCCAACAGCCAACTTTATGGCTGGAGCTGTTATTCCATTGATGGCAAGCCGGTCGAAGCGAGCAATGGGGTTAAGGTCGAAGTCGATGGCTCTTATAGCGACATTGATGTCATGCCCAGTGTTATTGTTTGCGGTGGCAACGACATCCACAATCAGGCCGATGCGAAATTAATTTCCAAGCTGCGCCGCCTGTCCTCCCACGGGGCGTCCTTGGGGGCGGTTTGTACCGGCAGCCATATTCTCGCCCAGGCGGGCCTGCTCAATGGTTATAAATGTACCATTCATTGGGAAAATATGGATGGTTTTGCCGAACAATTCCCCGAAATTGAAGTCAGTGACGATCTCTTTGAAATCGACCGCAATCGTTTTAGCTGCGCCGGTGGCACTTCTGCCCTGGATATGATGCTGCATATCATCGCCCAGCAATATGGCCACGACACGGCCTCACTGGTTTCGGACATGATGATCCATCACCGTATCCGCGATGGTCATGAACGCCAGCGCATGGCTTTGCGCACCCGTCTGGGGGTCAGCCATCCGAAGCTGCTGGCGGTTATTTCACATATGGAAGAAACCCTGGAAGAACCCGTCAGTTGCGCCAATCTGGCCAAAACCGTCAACCTGTCGACACGGCAACTGGAAAGACTGTTCAGGAAATACCTGCATCATGCGCCGACACGTTATTATCTGGAATTGCGTTTAAGCCGGGCGCGCTTCTTGTTGTTGCAGACCTCGATGCCCATTCTTGATGTGGCGCTGGCCTGTGGTTTCGTCTCGGCTTCGCATTTTTCAAAGTGCTACCGTGAGTTCTTTGAACGCACACCCAGCGAGGAACGCCGGGTCCCGGCCTAAACACTTTTTTGTAAGGCCGGGTAATAAAAGCCAAGCGTCACGGCGCGGGCGATCATAAACACCGTGAAGGCCGCCCAAAGTCCGTGGTTGCCAAATGTGGGGACCAGCAGGGCGAGAGCAAATCCATAGATTGCCAGCGAAAACAGCATCGCGTTACGCATGTCGGCGGTTCGTGTCGCGCCAATAAAAATACCATCCAGCTGAAAGCCCCAGATAGAAACAAGGGGGGAGAGGATCATCCACGGCAAGTAAAGGCGGGTGAGGGCGCGAATATCATCCATATTGGTCATCACATCGATCATTATGCCGCCAAAAACCACGTAAATGATGGTAAATAAAACAGCGAAACCGAGAGCCCATATTGTCGATATCTTGACCGCATGGCGAAAGCCTTGCCGATCCCTGGCGCCAACAAAACCACCGGCCAAAGCCTCAACAGCATGGGCGAAGCCGTCCAGGGCATAGGACATGATGCCCTGGAAGTTGAGTAAAATGGCGTTGGCGGCAAGCACACTATCACCCATTTTTGCGGCTTGCGCTGTAAAGAAGGCAAACCCGACTTGCAGGCACAGGGTCCGGATAAAAATATCGCGATTGACCGCCAACAGGCGCAGTAGCCTTTCCCCATCAAAGATGCGTTCCCTGATCCAATGCCCGCCGATCAGTCTCAGGTTGTTTCGGGCCAGCATCAGGCCTGCGCCAATGGCGACAATTTCGGAAATCAGCGAGGCCCAGGCGACACCGGGGACACCCAGCCCCAAACCGTTGACGAACCACAAATCGAGAATGACGTTAAGCCCGTTCATCACCAATTGCGTGATCATCGCAGCACGGGTGTTGCGCACGCCAATAAACCAGCCAACCATGGCGAAATTGGCAAAAGCTGCGGGCGCACCCCAGATACGGATGTCAAAATAAGCCCCCGCCAAACTTTCGACATCAGCGCTGGCATCAATCAGATTGAAGGCCA
>JACNJU010000193.1 GCA_014382375.1 Rhodospirillaceae bacterium | reverse complement strand
GCAGCGGCAAGCCTGGCAATAGCCACCCGGTAGGGCGAGACCGAAACGTAGTCCAGACCAGCCTGATGGAAGAATGTGCCAGAGGCCGTCTCGCCGCCGTGCTCGCCGCAAATGCCAAGCTTGATATCGGGCCGGGCGGCGCGCCCGCGTTCCACTGCAATGCGGACCAACTCGCCAACGCCGGCCGTGTCGATGGTGACGAAAGGATCACTTTCGAGCACGCCCTTCTCGCGGTAAATCTGGATAAATTGGCTGGCGTCGTCCCGTGACAGTCCAAGGGCTGTTTGGGTCAGATCGTTGGTGCCGAAACTGAAGAATTCGGCTGTCTCGGCAATTTCACCGGCGCGCAGGGCGGCCCGTGGAAGTTCGATCATGGTGCCGACGCTATAGTTCAGCTGCACACCTTTTTCCCGATTAACCTTTGCAGCCGTTGCATCGACGAGCGTCTTGAGCAGGTCAAATTCTTCCCTGATCGCAACCAGCGGAATCATCACTTCCGGGTGAACGCTTTTACCGCTCGTGGAGACCTCGGCGGCGGCTTCGAAAATGGCGCGCGCCTGCATCTCGTATATCTCGGGATAGGTAATGCCCAGACGACAGCCCCGGTGGCCCAGCATCGGGTTGAATTCATGCAACTGGGCGGCACGCTCCTTGATGGTGGCAACATCGATCCCCGCCGCTTTGGCAACCTTCGCCATGTCATCGTCCGAATGCGGCAAAAATTCATGCAAGGGTGGATCGAGAAGCCGGATGGTAACGGGCAGGCCTTCCATGATGGTGAACAGGTCGATGAAATCCTGACTGGAAGGGCAGTAATTTATCGAGTGCAGCGCGGCGACTTTCCTCATCACCGGCAATGATCATCTGTCGTACATGGGTAATGCGCTCTGCATCGAAAAACATGTGCTCGGTGCGACACAAGCCAATGCCTTCGGCCCCGAATTTGCGGGCCGTGGCGGCATCTGCCGGGGTTTCGGCATTGGCGCGCACACCCAGGGTGCGGGTTTCATCAACCCATTGCATGATTCTCGAAAAATCATCTGAAAATTCAGGCTGCACGGTAGCAACGGCACCCTTCATCACTTCACCGGAAGTCCCGTCGATGGTGATCAGGTCACCTTCCTTGATGATTTCACCCAGCACCGACATGGATTTTCCGGCATAATCGATGTTCAGGGTTCCAGCACCCGAAACGCACGGCGTTCCCATGCCCCGTGCGACGACGGCGGCGTGGGAGGTCATGCCACCCCGGTTGGTGACAATGCCACGGGCGACATGCATACCACCAATATCTTCGGGCGAGGTTTCAACCCGCACCAGAATGACGTTCTCGCCCCGTTCAGTCCATTTTTCGGCATCATCACTATTAAAGACAACACACCCAGAGGCCGCCCCCGGAGAAGCTGGCAAGCCGACGGCCAGAACCTGGCGTTCGGCTTGCGGGTCGAGAGTCGGATGCAGGATTTGATCAAGCTGACCAGGATCAATGCGCGAGATCGCTTCGGCTTTGTCGATAAGACCCTCGTCAACCATATCAACGGCTATTTTCAAGGCCGCCTTGGTGGTCCGTTTGCCGGTACGGGTCTGCAACATCCATAAGCGGCCCTGCTGAACCGTAAATTCCATGTCCTGCATGTCTTTGTAATGCGTCTCAAGCTGTTCGCGTACGCGGATAAGACCGGCAAAAGTTTCTGGCATCGCCTCTTCCATGGACGGGGCTTCCGATGGCCCGCCATGCTTGCCGGCGATAGTCAGCGGTTGCGGCGTGCGGATGCCCGCAACCACGTCCTCACCCTGGGCATTGATAAGGTACTCGCCGTAATAGGCATTCTCGCCATTGGCCGGATCACGGGTGAAAGCGACGCCGGTGGCGCAATCTGTCCCCATGTTGCCGAACACCATAGCCTGAACATTAACTGCCGTGCCCCATTCTTCGGGGATATTATGCAAGGAACGATATGTTTTGGCGCGGCGGTTCATCCACGACCCAAACACCGCGTTGATCGCACCCCAAAGCTGCTCATGCGGGTCTTGCGGGAAGGGCTGCCCCAGTTCCCTTTCAATCATCGCCTTATAGTCATCAACCAGTTGCCGCAAGTCTTCTGCGGCCAGTTCCGTATCAAGGTGGACACCGCGTCGATCCTTATGATTTTCCAGCATGTCCTCAAACATGTGATGCTCGACGCCAAGCACGACGTCGCCATACATTTGCAGGAAACGGCGGTAGCTGTCGAAGGCGAAACGCTCGTCGCCGGAAGCCTCGGCCAGTCCTTCTACGGTTTCATCGTTGAGGCCCAGGTTGAGCACCGTGTCCATCATACCGGGCATGGAGGCACGCGCCCCGGAACGAACCGATACCAGCAAAGCACTCCCGGCTTCGCCAAAATTCAAACCCATAATCGCTTCAACCCCGGCCAGAGCATCAGCAACCTGCCCTTCAAGGGCTTGCGGGTAGCTGTTGTCGTGGTTGGTGTAGTGGGTGCAGACTTCGGTGGTCAGGGTGAAACCGGGCGGTACGGGAAGGCCAAGCGCGCTCATCTCGGCCAGATTGGCGCCCTTGCCACCCAGCAAATTCTTCATTTCAGTGTTGCCGTCGGCTTTACCGTCACCGAAGCTGTAAACCCACTTCGTCATGTTATTTTCCTTCAGCCTTCAATCTTTGAAAAATCGGCGACAGCCCCCATCACCGTTCGTATTTTTGACAGTAACCTAAGACGCTCTGCCCTTGTTTCTGCATCATCGCTGTTAACCGTCACTTTATCGAAAAAGGCGTCCAGCGGTCCGCGCAGTTTTGCCATTTCAGACATGGCGGCTGTGAAATTTTCGGCCCCGAGGTGCTTGTCGACCTGGCCTTGCAAATCCTGCAAGGCAGCCAGCAAGGTCACTTCTTCATCCTGCTCGGGCTTACCTTCGCTATAAGGTTGCTGATCGTAAGACTGTGCGTCTTTCTTTTCCTCAATCTTTAAAATATTGGCGGCGCGCTTGTAGGCAACAAGTAAATTCGCCCCATCATCAGTGCCCAGGAACGCGCCCAAGGCTTCGACACGGGCCAGTACCCGAACCAGATCATCCTCACCAAGGGCAAACACCGCGTCGATCAAATCATGACGAACACCTTTTTCTTTAAGGTGAACCTTCAGGCGGTCGGCGAAAAAGGCGAGGAGGTCCGGCATATGCCAGGCATCCAGCCCCGCCGTAGCGACGCTGTCATCATCTGCTGCCATTCCGCTCTGCACGTCGGCATTGTTCTGGGTCATGTATTCGGCGACGGTTTCGGCAAACACCTTGCTTAACGAGAAACGCAAATTGTTTTCAATAATCAGCCGGATCACGCCCAGGGCGGCACGGCGAAGGGCAAAGGGATCTTTCGAGCCGGTCGGTTTTTCATTGATGGCCCAGAAGCCGACCAACGTATCGACCTTGTCGGCCAAAGCGACGGCGACGCTTGTCGGTGCCTCCGGGCAGGCGTCGCCCGGCCCGGCCGGCGAATAATGTTCCGCAATAGCTAAGGCAACGCTCTCATCCTCACCGGTTTCGAGCGCATAATACTGACCCATCAGGCCCTGCAACTCCGGCAATTCACCAACCATGCCAGTGACCAGATCGGCCTTGCAAAGTTTGGCGGCGCGCTCGACAGTTTCCACATCGGCACCCGGAATATGGCTGCATAAAGCGCCCGCCAAAGCCGTCATACGCTCGACTTTTTCCAGCACACTTCCCAGCTTGGCGTGAAAGATAACACCAGCCAGCTTCGGCAAGCGACTTTCCAGGCCTTGCTTGCGATCCTGATCCCAGAAAAACTTTGTGTCCGACAAACGGGCGCGCAGGACACGCTCGTTACCGGCGATGATGGCCTTGCCTTTGTCTTTGGTTTCCATGTTGGAAACGAAGATAAACTTCGAGGCCAGTTTGCCGTCTTTATCCAGACACGAAAAATACTTCTGATGCCCGCGCATTGCGGCGATCAGCACTTCCGGCGGCACGTCCATGAATTCGGAGTCAATGGAGCCCATCAACACGACCGGCCATTCAACCAGCCCGGCGACTTCGTCAAGAAGCGCATTGTCCAGATGCATAGTCAGTCCCGCGTCTTTAACCAGCTTTTTTACTTCTTTCTCAATAAATGTACGGCGCTCAGCGGCATCCAGCATGACCTTATTTTTAAGAAGTTTGGTTTTATAGTCCGCAACGTTTTTGACCTTGAAAGGATTGGGGTTATGAAAGCGATGGCCCGAAGTTGCGTTGGATGCGGTGATCGGATCAAGTTCAACAGGAATCACAGCCCCGTCATACAGGCATAGAATAGAATGCAAAGGCCTCGCCCAGCGGATTGAACTTTCACCCCAACGCATGGATTTCGGCCAGGACGCAGCCATGGTTAGCAGCGCAGTCTCAAGAATATCTTTAAGAACATCCGCCGTAGGTTTGCCCTTTTTATCGATCATCGCAAACCAGAAGGTCTTGCCCTTAACCTCGCGCTGTTCGCAATCGTCGAGAGTTAGGCCGGCCAGCGATCCCAGAAAGCCGTTAATCGCCTGTTCCGGAGCCCCGACTTGTGGACCTTTGCGCTCATCTTTAATGTCGGGCTGTTTCTCTGGAAGTCCCGCCACCACAAGAGTCAGGCGGCGCGGTGTCGCGAAGGCAGCGGCACTGTCGAAATCGAGACCGGCCTTGTTCAAGCCATCACAAACCAGACGCTGCAAATCCTCCGCAGCCCGCGTCTGCATACGGGCCGGGATTTCTTCGGATAACAGTTCGAGCAGCAGTTCAGGCATCACCCTCTCCTACCCAGGCCTTGGCGCATGCGGTTGACAGTTTGCGCACACGGGCGATATAGGCGGCCCGTTCGGTCACTGAAATAACCCCCCGGGCATCAAGAAGATTAAACAGGTGGCTGGCTTTCAGGCATTGTTCATAAGCGGGCAGTACGAGCACCGTTTCAAAGGCCAGGGCCGCCGCACACTGTTTTTCGGCGTCCTCAAACTGCCGGAACAAGACGTCGGTATTGGCCACTTCAAAATTGAACGCCGACTGTTCCTGCTCGTTGCGCAGGTAGACATCGCCGTAAGTCATCTCGCCGTTCCAGTCCAGGTCAAAGACGTTCTCGACCCCCTGAATGTACATGGCGAGGCGTTCAAGGCCGTAGGTCAGTTCCAGCGAAACCGGGTTGCATTCGATGCCACCAACCTGCTGAAAATAGGTGAACTGGCTGACTTCCATGCCGTCGCACCAGACTTCCCAGCCTAGCCCCCATGCCCCCAGCGTCGGGCTTTCCCAGTCATCCTCGACAAACCGGATGTCGTGTTCCATGTGGTCAATGCCAATGGCAGCAAGGCTTTCCAGATATAGTTCCTGGCTGTTACCCGGCGAGGGCTTCCAGAGGACCTGAAACTGATAATAATGCTGCAATCTGTTCGGATTTTCGCCGTAACGGCCATCGGTCGGACGCCGCGACGGCTGCACGTAGGCGGCTTTCCAGGGGTCAGGGCCAAGGGCCCGCAGGGTCGTCGCAGGGTGGAACGTTCCGGCCCCCACTTCCATGTCGTAGGGCTGCAAAATGACGCAGCCCTTGTCCGCCCAGAAGCGTTGCAGGTCCAGAATAATTGTTTGAAAGTTCCTTGGCTTTTTATTTGCGCCGGACATCGCCGAATCGCCCCGTTATGTTGCAGTGCAGCGAAGATAATATCCGCAGAATTTCCCGTCAAGAAAGGGTTTTTCTTAATTCGTCATCCCGGATAGGGACAACCGTTTTTGCCGCACGAAACGGCGCTTGTGGAAGAGACGTAGGTTTCGCAAACCGAACACTTGACCATTTCTTCGGCGTCAACGACTCCGCCACTGTTTGCCGGGCCCTGGGCAGTGGCCTTGCGTTCACCACGCCCGGACTTGCCAACGGCGCGGTTTTTCTGCATCCGCGTGTACCACTTGAAGCCATTCCAGGCGACGATAACGGCGGCGATGGTGAACAGCAGTTTTGCAATTGAGAATCCAAACATGACAGTCTTTGTAAAGGCCGAAAAGTGTGTTGGCAAGACGCGCTATGGCCGATCACACTTAAACTGAATCATTACTTGATTCAGTTTAAGTGTGTGAATCGGCTCGCTCTTTTAAAAATCGATCAGTTTTTCACATTTCGTTCGAACACAACGTGTTCAAACCAAACGTGAACCGATCTAGGCCTTTAACGACAGCCCTGATGCATCTTGCAGAATGGCATTTGCGGCTTCGCTGAACGCGCCGTTGCTTTCGTGCAAGGTTAGCCCGGGGTTGATTTGGGCCGGGCTGGTCACCCCTTTGCGGCCTGAAACGATAACCCGCTTCGCCGCCTTCCCCGGCCCCGGCCACAATGGCAAGACAATAATGCCGCCCAGACAGCCGTGAAAAGCCGCCAAAAGATCGTCAATGCGATCACCGCGATGGATAAAAGTGACGCTGCCCTTGTGGACGACAGCAGCGGCGGCGGCCTGTACCCAGTCATTCAGTCCGGCTGCCCCCTCAACATTGGCGATGGCCTTGGCGGGTTCTGGCGGCGGGTGACCGGTGTCAGCTTCAAGATATGGCGGATTGACCATGACATGGTCGAAGGGTTTGTCTGTTATCTGACGTGGTGGCTCAAGAAGATCACCGCAAAGAAAGCGCACATCTTCGCCGCATTCATTCAAGGCAGCGTTTTGCCGTGCCAGGTCGATCAACCCAGGCTGCAGGTCAAGACCGCTGATCTTGAGGCCTGGCACCCGGACCGACAGACACAGGGAAGCCGCCCCGGTGCCGCAACCCAGATCGAGCACCCGTTGACCCGACACCGCCGGGATGGCGGCAGCCAGCAAGACCGGATCAATGGCGGCCCGGTATCCGTCCCTCCCCTGAAGCAAGCGCACCCGCCCGCCAAGCAGAGAGTCTTCCGTGGTAGCTGGATTGATGTTCATGAACTGACCGTATTTTTTGCAGTCTGCTCGCCTTCGTGGAGAATAACCCTGGCCCGGGCAAGATTTTCTTCGGGTACCATGACGCGGCGCTGAATGGCTGAAATGCTGCCTTCCATGGCAGAGGTAAAACCATCGAGCACGACGGCCTCGATATCATCGGCCCCCAGCGCATAGACCAGCCATGACAACAACACAGCATCATTGGTTCGCGTCAATTCGACCATAAAGACATTCCGGTTTCTCGGCTTGACCATCCAGGTAGGCGGTTTACTATAATAAACAAACAAAAACCTGGGAGAACGGTCAAGTGGGTATTGTTGTTGAACTGGACGGGAAACGGGATCGGAAGCCATCGTTTGATGAACTGACCGCCATCGTCGCCGAGGACATGAAGCTGGTCAATCAGCTGATCCTCAAGCGCATGGAAAGTCCTGTGACGCTTATTCCGCAGCTCGCCGGGCACGTTATTTCGGCCGGCGGCAAGCGCCTTCGGCCCATGCTGACTCTGGCCTCGGCCAAGTTATGTGGCTATCAGGGCGAACGCCATGTGACGCTGGCCACCTGTATCGAATTCATTCATACCGCCACTTTGCTGCATGACGATGTCGTCGACGAAAGCAAATTACGTCGCGGCCTGGAAACCGCCAATTCCGTGTGGGGCAATCAGGCCAGTGTTCTGGTTGGTGATTTCCTGTTCAGTCGCTCTTTTGAACTGATGGTCGAAGACGGCTCGGTCAAGGTGATGGGGATTCTGGCCTCGGCGTCGGCCAGATTGGCTGAAGGCGAAGTGATGCAACTTTTGACCGCCAACGATACCGAAACCGGCGAAACGGCCTATCTGGATGTGATCAGGGCGAAAACCGCGCAACTGTTCGCCGCCGCCTGCCGTTTGGGGGCTGTCGTCGCCGACCGGCCTAAAATGGATGAGGAAGGCCTTGATGCCTTCGGCCTGAATTTGGGCATCGCTTTTCAATTGATCGATGATGTCCTGGATTATTCTGCCAAACAGGCAACCCTTGGCAAAACCGTCGGCGATGATTTCCGCGAGGGTAAAATCACCCTGCCGGTGATCTTGGCCTTCAGGCGCGGCAGCGAAGATGAACGGGTATTCTGGCGCAGGACCCTGGGCGAGCTGGATCAATCCGAAGGTGATCTTGAATACGCCATCCAGTTGATGTCCAAACACGGCGCCCTTGATGATTCCGTTGACCGGGCTCGCCATTACGGGGCCATCGCCAGGGACTCGCTGGGCATTTTCCCCGATAGTGACGTCAAGATGGCCATGAACAGCCTGATCGACTTTTGCATCGAACGCCCCTACTGAAAGCCAGCTTGCCCTTACCGGCAAGGGACGCTATAAACCGCCCCATCAGGCGCACCCACGGTCGGAGTGTAGCTCAGCCTGGTAGAGCACCGTCTTCGGGAGGCGGGGGCCGGAGGTTC
>JACNJU010000126.1 GCA_014382375.1 Rhodospirillaceae bacterium | reverse complement strand
GCGTAGGCCTCTCCGTATTCCAGTAAATCAAGGACGCTGATCAGCAGCGCCGCCGTCTTGCCCAGATCAAAGTTGGCGGTCATGCCGGGAAAGGCAATGGCGTCGATGCGCCGGGCCAGTTCTTCATCGGCCGAGACAATTAGTCCCGAAGGCGGCCCACCGAAGGCCTTGTAGGTGGACATGGTCATCAGGTGGGCGCCTTCCTTAAGCGGGTCCTGAAAGCACTTTCCGGCGATCATGCCGCCCATGTGGGCGGCGTCGTAAAGCACATAAGCCCCGACCTCATCAGCAATCGCCCGCACCTCGGCAACCGGATAGGGAAACAGACACAACGACCCGGCAACGGTGATCAACTTCGGCTTGATACGACGGGCATCTTCGGCCAAACGATCCAGATCAATGGTCATGCGGGCGGCGTCATAGGGGACGGGATGGATGTCGAGTCCGTAAAGGCCGGCGCAACCGGCGTCATGATGGGTGACGTGACCACCCATTTCACCGGGAAACGCCATGATCGCGTCGCCCGCCTTGCAGGTCGCCATGAAAGTATACAGATTGGCGATGGCCCCCGAAGGCACCCTTATTTCGGCAAACGGCGCGTCGAACAGACGCTTGACCAGGGATTCACAGGCGATTTCCAGTTTTTCGGCGTGCTGCATGCCCATTTCATATTTGTCGCCGGGAAAACCCAGGCTGGGCCGGTTGCCAAGTGAACGTCCCAGCAGTGCTGCGGCGCGTGGGTTCATGACATTGGTTCCGGCATTCAAGCCGATGGTTTCAACATCCATGTGACGTTCGTGCACATCGATCAAGTCCATGACACGGGCCTCGATATCATCGAAGGACCCTTTCGTCAGTGGCCCCTCCAGATCGGCAATGACGGACCGACAATCATCAGGCAACCATGCTTTTTCAGCAATCGGACGTGCAATCATATAAGATGACTCCCAATCAGGAATAGAAACAAGACGTTGATCAATATCAAGGAAATCCAGATACGCCAATGATAGATTGACCCTAGAACCGAACATGCTTTTTTGAGGCAATCGGGAGGCTGATATTTTCCAGATACGCATCCATGGCAGAGGCGGACAAGGCGTCGTCACCGCCGCCGAGTTAATGTCCGTGGCGGCCTTCATCGAGGGCAAGCACGCCCAGGCATTTCCGAGCTTCGGTTCGGAACGTATGGGCGCGCCGGTGGTTTCGTTCTGCCGCATTGATGACAAGGAAATCCGCTTGCGCGAACCGATCATGGCACCCGACGCCCTGATCATTCAGGATACCACCCTGCTGCATTCCATCGACGTTTTTCAGGGCTTGAAAGAGGATGGTTTCATCGTCATTAATTCCGCCCGCAGTTTCGTTGACCTGGGCATTGCGGATTACGTGGCAAAGTTCCCACCCCATCATGTCTGTCATATAGGGGCCACGGAACTGGCCATGAAGCACGTCAATCGTGCCGTACCCAACGCCGTCCTGCTCGGTGCTTTTGCTGCCATTTCAGGACAACTACACATGGACGCGGTGGCAAAAGCCATTGCCGAGAAATTTCCAGGCAGCGTCGGTGAAGCCAATATCGCCGCAGCCCGCGAAGCCTTCGACATGGCCAGGGAGGCCTGAAGTAGATGTTGATACAAATGGAAGGATCAGAGGCCGTCGCAGAAGCCGTCGCCCTGTGTCGCCCGGAAGTGGTCTGTGCCTATCCGATCACACCCCAGACCCACATCGTCGAGGGGGTCGGTGCGCTGGTCAAGGACGGCCGCCTTGAGAATTGTGAATTCATCAACGTCGAGTCCGAATTCGCCGCATTATCCGTTGCCATCGGCGCGTCTGCTGCCGGGGCCAGAACCTACACGGCAACCGCCAGTCAGGGATTGCTGTTTATGGCAGAGGCCGTCTACAACGCCGCCGGGCTTGGCCTGCCCATCGTCATGACCATTGGCAACCGCGCCATCGGTGCGCCCATCAACATCTGGAATGACCATTCCGACAGCATGTCTATGCGCGATGCCGGCTGGATTCAACTGTACGCCGAAACCAATCAGGAAGCGCTCGATCTGCACATCCAGGCTTTCCGGCTGGCAGAAGAACTAAGCTGCCCGGTCATGGTTTGCATGGACGGTTTCATCCTGACCCACGCCTACGAGCGCCTCGACATCCCGTCACAGCAAGACGTCGATGCCTTTTTGCCCGCTTTCGAGCCGGTACAGGTGCTCGATCCAGATGACCCCTACTCCATCGGCGCCATGGTTGGCCCGGAAGCCTTCACCGAGGTTCGCTATCTGGCCAACGACACCCAACTACAGGCGCTGAAGCTGATCCCTGAAATCGGCAGCGTCTTCAAAGAAGTCTTCGGGCGGGAATCGGGTGGCCTTATTCATGAATACATGACCGGGAACGCCGAAACCATCGTCGTAGCCCTTGGTTCGGTCAACGGCACCATCAAGGAAGTCATCGACACCATGCGAGAAGACGGTGCCGCTATCGGTTCTGTCAGCATTTGCTCGTTCCGGCCTTTCCCGCTGGATGAATTACAGGACGCCCTGAAGGATGCGAAACGGGTCGTGGTTATTGAGAAAAGCCTGGCCCCGGGACTTGGCGGGGTCGTCGCCTCTAACGTGCGCATGGCCCTGCGCGGGATCAATTTGCCGGTTTATACGGTGATCGCCGGGCTGGGTGGCCGGACCATCACCATGACGTCCTTGCAGGAGGTCTTCGAGGCCGCCGGAGAAGACCGCTTGCCGGACCTTCAGTTCCTCGACCTTGACCACAACGCCGTCGAGCATGAAATCGTCCGCGCCCGCAGGACCAGACGCTCCGGTCCGATCGCCGAAAATATCCTGCGCCAGAAGGCTGACGGGAGGAACCCATGACCGATCAGACAAGCCAACCCGTCAAATTCTATCAGACCGGCACCCACACCGTCGGCAACCGTTTGCTTGATGATGCCAAGCGCACGGTACAGTCAAGCATGGATCGCTCGAACGCCATAACCTCCGGCCACAGGGCCTGTCAAGGTTGTGGCGAGGCCCTGGGCGCACGCTATGCCCTTGATGCGGCCATGCGCGCGACAGAAGGCCAACTGGTCGCCGTCAACGCCACTGGCTGCCTGGAAGTCTTCACCACCCCGTATCCGGAAACCTCGTGGCAACTGCCGTGGCTGCATTCCCTGTTCGGCAATGCCCCGGCCGTCGCAACCGGTGTCGCCGCAGCCCTGCGGGTCAAGGGCCGCAAAGATGTAAAAGTCGTCGCCCAGGGCGGTGACGGCGGCACCACGGACATCGGTTTTGGTTGCCTGTCGGGGATGTTCGAACGCAACGATGATGTGCTCTACATCTGCTACGACAATGAGGCTTACATGAATACCGGCGTGCAGCGATCAAGCGCCACCCCGCCCGCCGCCCGCACGGCGACCACACAGGCCATTGGTGACGCGCCGGGCAACGTTTTCGGGACCGGTAAAAACCTGCCGCTGATCGCCATGGCCCACAACATTCCTTATGTGGCGACGGCCAGCGTCGCCGACCTGCACGATCTTGAAGCCAAGGTGACAAAGGCGATGGCCATATCCGGTTCGCGCTACATCCACATTATGGTGCCCTGCCCGCTGGGATGGGGATCGGCGTCGGACGCGACCATCAGTGTCGCCAGATTGGCTGTCGAAAGTGGCCTGTTCCCGCTGTTTGAGGCCGAAAACGGAACGCTCACGAAGGTCAACAAAATTCGCAGACTGGTGCAGGTCGAAGGCTATCTGAAAATGCAAAAGCGTTTCGCCCACCTGTTCGCCAAAGATGGCAAGGATCAGGACAGCATCGACGCCATTCAGGCGATGGCCAATCACAACATCGAGCGCTTCGGCCTGATTGATGTGGATACAACGTCATGAGCAAGCAACTGCCCTTCGCCATTACCCTTGATCCCGGCACCTCGCTAGCCAATCACACAGGCTCGTGGCGAACCCTGAAACCGGTCTATCTGGACCGCCTGCCACCCTGCAACAACGCCTGCCCAGCCGGCGAGAATATCCAGGGCTGGCTCTACCACGCTGAAGAAGGGGACTACAAAAAGGCCTGGCACTTGTTGATGGATGACAACCCCATGCCGGCGGTGATGGGCCGGGTTTGTTATCATCCCTGCGAGGGGGCTTGCAATCGGGCCGCAATGGATGAGCCTGTCGCCATTCATTCAGTCGAGAGATTTCTTGGTGATCAGGCCCTGAAAAACGGCTGGATGCCCTACTTTGACAAAGGCTCAACCGGCAAGCGGGTGCTCGTCGTCGGGGCCGGGCCAAGTGGATTATCGGCGGCCTATCACCTGCGACGGTTGGGACACGACGTGACCATTCGTGAAGCAGGGCCGATGGCCGGTGGGATGATGCGTTTCGGCATTCCCAAGTACCGGTTGCCGCGCGATGTTCTGGACAAGGAAATCCAGCGCATTGTCGACATGGGCGTCGAAATGCAGCTGAACTGCAAGGTCGATAATATTCCTGCCGCCTTCGAGAGCGAGGGCTTCAACGCCGTTTTCATCGCCGTCGGCGCCCATCTGGCCAAGCGCATCGACATCCCGGCCCACGCTGCCGGTAAAATCCTTGATGCGGCCAGCGTCCTGCGCGACATGGAAGCCGGGGCCGAGCCGCCCAAACTGGGCCGCAGGGTGATCATATACGGCGGCGGCAATACGGCCATGGACGCGGCCCGCACGGCCAAGCGCTTAGGGGTTGATGAAGCGATGATCGTTTACCGGCGCTCTCGCAATGAAATGCCCGCCCATGACTTCGAAGCCACCGAGGCTGAGGAAGAAGGCGTACTGATCCACTGGCTGCGCACCATCAAGCAAATTGACGAGACCACGTTCACCGTCGAGAAAATGGAAATAGACGCGGGTGGCAGACCCCAGCCGACCGGCGAATTTGAAACACTGGAGGCCGACACCCTGATCCTGGCCCTGGGCCAGGACGTTGACACCTCGTTTCTGGAAAAGGTGCCGGGCGTTGTCATTGCCAAAGACGGCGTCGTCGATGTGGACGCCCGCATGATGACAGGCTACCCCGGCCTGTTCGCCGGGGGCGACATGGTGCCATCGGAACGCACCGTCACCGTCGCCGTCGGCCACGGCAAGAAAGCCGCCCGCAATATTGATGGTTGGCTAAAGGGTGAGGCTTACGAAAAGTCCGAAAAGCACCAACTGGCTGCTTTTGAAAATCTCAACACCTGGTACTACGACGACGCCCCTGCCTCGGTGCAACCGGGGCTCGACATTATCCGCCGTCAGACCAGCTTCGACGAGGTGATCGGCGACCTGGTTGAGGACAACGCCCTGTTCGAGGCGCGGCGCTGCCTGTCCTGCGGCAATTGCTTTGAATGCGATAACTGTTACGGCGTCTGCCCCGATAACGCGGTCAAAAAGCTGGGGCCGGGAAAACGTTTTGAATTCATCTATGACTTCTGCAAGGGCTGCGGCCTGTGCGCAACAGAATGCCCCTGCGGGGCCATCGAGATGGTAGCCGAAACCACTTGACTTAAAGTCCCTTCAAACGCTCCAGAGCTTCTGACACCTTGATCAAAGATTCCGCTTCTTCGGCCCGGCGCTGGCGTTCGGTTTCGACGACGGCGGCGGGGGCCTTGTCGGTGAAGCCCTTGTTGGCCAGTTTTTTGTCGTGCTTGCCGATTTCCATTTCAAGGCGGTCGATTTCCTTTTCAAGGCGGGCCGTCTCATTGGCAACGTCGACAAGACCATCCAGCGGCAGGACGATGCTCGCCTCGCCCAGAACGTCCTGAAGCGCACCCTTGGGGGCTTCGCCTTCAAGAACATCAAGGGAGGACAAGCGAGCCAGCGTAGACAAAATGTCATGGTGGGTTTCCATGCGCGCACGTGTGACGTCGCTTGCGTCTTTCAGCAGCATCGAAATCTTCGCCCCCGGCGAGACATTCATTTCCGAACGCACGGCACGGACTTTTGTAATGAGTTGTACGACCCAGTCCATTTCGGCTTCGGCCTCTGCGTCAATCAGGCCTGGTGAGAGTTCCGGCCATGACGAGTCCATCAACGAGCCCCCCGAGGCGTATTGGGACTGCCACAGCTCTTCGGTGATGAACGGCATGATCGGGTGCAGCATGTGCAATATCTGTCCCAGCACCCAGGCGGTGGCGGCGCGGGTTTCGGTCTTTGCCGCTTCATCCGAGCCCTGAAAGACCGGCTTGGCGAATTCAAGATGCCAATCGCAGAACGTACCCCAGGTAAACTGGTAGAGAGCGTTTGCCATATCGTTGAAGCGGTAGGCTTCGAGCGCCGCCTCGGCGTCCCTTGCGGTTTCAGCGGTCTTGCCGACGATCCACTTGTTCAGGGTTAGTTTACAGGCGGCGGGATCGAAATCCGGGTCCGGCTTGCATTCGTTCATTTCGGCAAAGCGGGCGGCGTTCCACAACTTGGTGCAGAAGTTACGATACCCTTCGACCCGCGATTCAGACATTTTGACATCGCGGCCCTGGGCGGCAAAGGCTGTCAGGGTGAAGCGCAGGGCGTCGGCGCCGAACTTGTCAATCAGATCCAGCGGGTCCATCACATTGCCCTTGGATTTGGACATCTTCTGGCCCTGCTCGTCACGGACAAGGGCGTGAATGTAGACCGTGTGGAACGGCACTTCGTCCATGAAATGCAAACCCGCCATCATCATCCGGGCGACCCAGAAGAAGATAATATCGAAGCCGGTGACCAGTACGTCGGTCTGATAATAGCGCGCCACTTCCGGTGTCTGTTCTGGCCAGCCCAGGGTCGAGAACGGCCACAGGGCAGAGGAAAACCAGGTATCGAGCACGTCATCGTCGCGCTTTAACTCGACGGTCTTGCCGTAATGTGTATCGGCGGCGGCTTGCGCTTCATCTTCGTTCAACTCGACGAAAATTTCCCCGTCCGGGCCGTACCAGGCGGGGATTTGATGGCCCCACCATATTTGCCGGGACACACACCACGGCTGGATATTGCGCATCCATTCGAAGTAGGTCTTTTCCCAGTTCTGGGGCACGAATTTGGTCTTGCCCTGCTCGACGGCTTCGATGGCGGGCTTGGCCAAGGTTTCCGCGTCGACAAACCACTGGTCGGTCAGCCACGGCTCGATGACGACACCGGAGCGATCACCGTAGGGAATGGTCATCAGGTTATCTTCGATTTTTTCGAGCAGCCCGAGGCCTTCAATCTCTTTAACAACAACGTCACGGGCCTCAAACCGGTCCAGGCCCTGAAAATGATCTGGCGCATTTTCGTTAATCCGTGCATCGCGATCAAAAATATTGATGACCTCAAGATCCTGCCTGCGACCGACCTCGAAATCATTGAAGTCATGGGCCGGGGTGATCTTGACCGCCCCTGAGCCTTTTTCAGGGTCGGCGTATTCATCGGCAACAATGGGAATTTTGCGCCCGACAATCGGCAGGATGCAGAACTTGCCGATCAGATCCTTGTAGCGTTCATCATCGGGATGAACGGCGACACCGGTGTCACCGAGCATGGTTTCGGGGCGCGTCGTGCCGACACTGATAAATTCACCGGGGCGATCTTCTATCGGGTATTTGACGTACCACATGTTGCCGTTGATTTCGCGCTGTTCGACCTCAAGGTCGGAAATCGCCGTATGCAACAGGGGATCCCAGTTAACCAGACGCTGATCACGATAGATCAAACCCTGCCTGTGCAGGTCGACGAAGACTTTACGCACAGCGGCCGACAGACCATCGTCCATGGTGAAGCGCTCCCTGGACCAGTCACATGACGCGCCCAGCCTGCGCAACTGGCCGGTGATCGAGCCACCGGATTCCGCCTTCCACTTCCACACCCGCTCGATGAACTTGTCACGCCCAAGGTCGTGACGGGTCAGGCCTTCTTTTTCCATCTGCCGCTCAACGACCATCTGGGTCGCGATACCGGCATGATCCGTGCCCGGTTGCCACAGCACATCAAAACCCTTCATGCGCTTGTAGCGAACGAGAATGTCCTGCAGGGTATTATTAAGCGCGTGGCCCATGTGCAGGTTACCGGTCACATTGGGCGGCGGAATGACGATGGTATAGGTCTCGGCATCAGGATGCTGACCACAGGCGAAGGCGCCGTTTTTCTCCCACGCTTCATAGTGTTTTTGTTCGACCCCTTGGGGGTTGTAAGACTTATCCAGCATCTTCCGGGCTCATTTTCTGCAGGCTTAAAAATTTAAGAAGGGCGTCAATAGCATCGACAACGGCTTCTATAAACAAAAAAACCGGGTAGCTTACCTGCCACCCGGTTTTAAAAATTGTCATAAGTGATGGCTTAAAGGTCTTCGAACATTTCAGCCCGGTTGACCATTTTATCGATCTCTTTCTTGACCAGACGCTCAATCAGGTACGGCAGATTGCGGTCGAGCCATTCGCGCAGCAGTGGCCGTAGCATCTCGCGGACCATTCCTTCAAGCGTAACATCCTTGTCGCCAAGACCCATTTCGCGACGATCCATG
>JACNJU010000125.1 GCA_014382375.1 Rhodospirillaceae bacterium | reverse complement strand
CCCCGGGCAATGGGTGCGGCCACACTGGAGCCACCACCTCCATCTTGAATAACAACCGAAGCCGCGTCACGCGGCGCATCGACGGGCGCGTAACCGACAAACAAGGCATGATCGTGCTCTTTCCACGGCAGCTCGTCGTTCTTGATGACCCGGGTTTCCCTTTCCTGCTTGCTGATACGGCGAACCTGGGCGGTCCCGGTTTTACCGGTCATGCGAAATTCCGGGGCCCGGATGCGCGAACGAAACGCCGTGCCGGTGGGTTGATTGACAACCGTTTCCATGGCCTCGCGAACCAGCGCCAAATGACCGGGGATGACACCAAGGTCCTTGGGTTCTGCGGCCTGCCTGGGGACAACACCATCGGCGGTGACGATATTCCGGGTCAGATGCGGGCTCACCGCGACCCCGCCATTTGCCAGCCTGGCCGTCATCACGGCCAGTTGCAGGGGCGTTGTCAGGACGTAACCCTGACCGATTCCAGCCAGTAATGTTTCGCCTTTCTGCCAGGGCGCGCCGATGGTCCCCCTTTTCCATTTGTCACTGGGAATAAGCCCCGCCCGCTCGCCCGGAAGATCAAGACCCAGTTGCGCACCAAGGCCAAAGCGGCGCGCCATTTCGGCGATCCGCTCGATGCCGGTGCGGCGGGCAACATCATAAAAATAAACGTCACAGGACTGGGATATCCCCTTGTTCAGGTTGACAACGCCGTGCCCACCCTTCTTCCAGCAATGGAAGGTGGCGTTGCCCAGTTGGGTTTTGCCAGAACAGAAGACCTCGCTTTCGGCAGTGACCACCCCCTTCTCCAAAGCCGCCAGGGCGACCATCATCTTGAAGGTCGAACCCGGCGCGTAGTTGCCGGCGATCGACTTGTTGGTCAGCGGTGCCCTGTCGTTTGAGACTAGCGCGTTCCATTGTTCCGCGCTCAGTCCCTTGTTAAAGGCATTGGGGTCAAAGCCGGGCGTCGACACCATCGCCAGCACATCGCCGGAATGGACATCCATAACAACCACCGACCCGCTTGCCCCAGCAAGCCGCCTGGAGGTCATCTGTTGCAGGCCTGCATCGATGGTCAGTTGCAGGCGGGTGCCCGGCTGGCCTTCACTGCGTTTGAGTTCACGAATGACCCGCCCGAAGGCGTTGACTTCCACCTGGGAGCTGCCACCGGCCCCCCTGAGCGCCAGATCGTAGACTTTCTCGATGCCTGATTTGCCAATGCGGAACCCAGGCAATTCAAGCAAGGGATTGCTTCCTGTTTCGCCTTCCGACACAGCCGCCACATAACCCAGGATATGGGCCATTTCCCTGGCAAAGGGGTAAAAGCGGCTTTGCCCGACATCGATCATGACACCAGGCAGGTCGGGCGTATTGACTTCAATACGGGCGACATCTTCCCAGCTTAAATTCTCGCGCAGGGTGACCGGGACAAAACCGCGGCTGCGACCAACCTCGCGCAGGATGCGCTTCTTCTCGCCCGCGCGGATCGGAATAATGCGACCGAGCCGCAACAATGTTTCCTCTACGTCGCCGGTTTGTTCAGGCACAAGGACGACCCGGTAGTTCTGTTGATTGTCGGCAATGGGAACCCCGAAACGATCGACGATACGCCCGCGCGGCGGGGCCAGCAGCCGGAAGTTGATGCGGTTATCATCGGCCAGGGTCTTGTAGCGGTCTGCCTCGATAACCTGCAGGTAGTACATGCGCCCGACAAGGGCTGACAGCAGCACCGCCTTGCCACCGGCGAGGATGGCCGTACGGCGGGAAAACTGTTTATGGCGTTCGCTGTCTCTATGCATTCAGGGTCAACTATACATGATCAAGAAAAGCCCGTTGCCAGCGCATGAAAAACCACGCCAGCAGCGGAAACACACCCAGGGAAATAAGGTACTGAAACGCCATCGCGCCCGGTTCAATGAACGTTGAGTGCAGTGACGAAATCAAAATCCAGCCAATGATGACCGCTCCGGCGGCAACAACCGTAAAACCGACCCATATGACGACAAAGGATTTCCCGGCCAGAAAACGGCGCTGCCAAAGAACGGTGGCATAGACGATCAGGTAAGTCAGGCCGTAAACACCAAGCGGAACGCCGCTTAAGGTATCCTGCAAAATGCCAACCAGAAAGACCGCGTAAACGGGCATCAGATCGGGTTGGTGGACGGCCCACAGATAGATCGACATCAGCGGCAGCAGCGGCATTACCTGCGCCAGTCCGGGCACCTGCAAAGGCATGATGTTGAGGAGAACCAGCAGAACCGTCAACCCAATGGGTGTAAAGCGTCGAGCCGTCAGGTCCAGGCGTGACCAAAATACCGGTTTCATGGTTGTGCCTTCCCGCCCTCCATGGTTTCACCGGTAGGGTGCGAGCCATCGATAATTCCCTTTAAGCCATAATCAAGGACGCGGACATATTCGAGCCTGTCGCGGGTCACAAACGGCTTCACCGATATGCCGGCATCACTGACGCTTTCAACCAGACCGACGGGCAAGCCGACAGGAAAGGCGCCGCCATGGCCGGAAGTAACGACCCGGTCACCGGGTGAAACACTGGACCCCGGCGGCAAATGAATGAGGCGCAGCCTGTTGGTATTATTACCGGCAAGAATGGCGCGGGTACGTGTTGTTTCAATCAACACCGGTATGCGCGAGTTCAAATCCGTGATCAGCAAGATCCGGGTCGAACGATCCCCGACACCGGCAATCCGGCCAACAAGACCATCACCGGTAACGACGGCCTGGCCTTTGGCGATGCCGGGCTGGACACCGACGTTGAGCAGCAGGGAATGGGCGAAGGCACCACCGGTGTCGGCAATCACCCGGGCTGTGACGTAGCTTGCCTCGGGGGCCGGAGTATAATTCAGTTGCGCGCGAAGGGCCTTGTTTTCCGCCTCCAGCTTGCGGGCAATAACTTGCCAGTGCAACAGGCGTTCCTTATCAAGGCGCAGGCTCCTGTTTTCGGCCGCGATAACGCCCAGCACCCGCACTTCGGCGACGACTTCGTTGGCGGTGGCGACGGGCCGCGACATGATATCAAGAATGGGGGCGACGGCGTCGGTTACCTGGGTGCGAAAACGTTCCATCATGGCAACATCGGCCTTACCGACCAGCATCAGCGCAAATGCCGCTACGACCAGCGCCAAAAAGGCAAACCGGTGGCCAAGGCCCCGGATCGGGGCCGAAACGCGGTGCGTAAAACGTGAACGTTCTTTCACGTCTGCTCCCTTATAAACTGTCAAAAACCCAGGCAAACAAAGCGATAAGGCTTACAAGCCTTATCACTCAAATCTTAATATATGCTTTCATGGGACAGGGGGAAAGAGGTCTCTGAAAAAACCTAATACATGCTGGTCAGAACGTCTTTCAAACGTTTCATTTCTTCGAGCGCCCGGCCGGTGCCAAGCACCACGCACGACAGCGGATCATCGGCCAGCGATACCGGCAGCCCGGTGGCGTGACGGAGCACGAAATCCAGGTTACTGAGCAAGCCGCCACCGCCAGTCAGGACGATCCCCTTATCAACGATATCGGCAGCCAGTTCGGGTTCGGTATGCTCGAGCGCCACTTTAACCGCCTCGATTATAGCACCGACCGGTTCGGCCAGGCTTTCGGCGATCTGACGCTCCGATATAATCAATACCTTGGGAACGCCGTTCATCAGATCACGACCCTTGATTTCCATGGTCCGTCCGTCGCCTTCATCAGGCGGGCAGGCCGAGCCGATTTCTTCCTTGATCCGCGAGGCGCTGCTTTCGCCGACCAGCAGATTATGGTTGCGCCGGATATAGCCGATAATCGCCTCGTCCATCTTGTCGCCGCCAACACGCACCGAGCGCGCATAAACGATGCCGCCAAGCGAAAGCACTGCCACTTCCGTGGTGCCGCCGCCGATATCGACGACCATCGAGCCTGTTGGCTCGGTCACCGGCAGGCCGGCACCGATTGCCGCCGCCATCGGTTCCTCGATCAGCAGGACCTTGCGGGCGCCGGCGCTTTCGGCTGATTCCTGAATGGCCCGGCGTTCAACGGCGGTTGAACCCGACGGCACACAAACGATCACCAGCGGGCTGGCAAAGCTGCGGCGGTTGTGAACCTTGCGAATGAAATACTTGATCATTTCCTCGGCAACTTCGAAATCGGCGATGACGCCATCGCGAAGCGGCCGGATTGCGCGGATATTGCCCGGTGTGCGACCCAGCATACGCTTGGCTTCCTCACCGACGGCGAGAACCTGTTTCTTGCCCTTGATTTCGACGATGGCGACAACTGACGGTTCGTTCAGGACAATCCCCCTGCCCTTTACATAGACCAGGGTATTGGCCGTTCCCAAATCGATGGCCATATCTGCCGACAGGAAGCCGAAAAGTCTGGAAAACATCGTGATCACATATCCATTATTTAAAAAACCGGTGCCGGGGACGATTCCCCGGCACCACAGTTATAAAAAAGCATTGCCCTCAATACCAGATCAATCTGCATTTAAGACAAACATTTAAGTGCTGATAATTTGATCGATTTCAAAATGTTAGGGCCATTTACGGTTTGTTTTTCCAATCTAGGCAGAAAGTGCGGAAGGTGCGGTTTTTTCACGTTTTACCAACAGCTTGTTCAAAGCGTTGATGTAGGCTTTCACCGACGCCACCATGGTGTCGGTATCCGCACTTTGTCCATTGACTGTCTTGCCGTCCTCTCCCAGGCGGACCGTAACCTCTGCCTGGGCATCGGTGCCATGGGTCACCGCGTGGACCTGATAGAGTTGCAAATCAGCGGTGTGGGGGAACAACTCCTTGATCGCGTTAAAGGCCGCGTCAACAGGCCCATCCCCGGTTGAGGTGCAGGTCTTGCTATCACCATCGATTTCCATTTCCAGGCTCGCCTTCGGCGGGCGGTGAACGGTGCCGCAGTTGATTTCCAGCGACACCAGGCGAATGCGATCATTGGCACGCACTACCTCGTCATCGACCAGGGCGACGATATCCTCATCGAACACTTCCTTTTTCAGATCGGCCAGATCCTTAAACCGCTTGAAGGCATCCTTGACGGCGTTATCGCCCAGATCGTAACCCAGGGCCTTCAGTTTTTCTGAAAAAGCATGTTTGCCCGAATGCTTGCCGAGCACCAGTTTGGACATCCCCAGGCCGACCGATTCAGGGGTCATGATTTCATAGGTGCCGGCGTGCTTGAGCATACCGTCCTGATGAATGCCTGACTCGTGGGCGAAGGCGTTGGTGCCGACAATCGCCTTGTTCGGCTGAACGGTGAAACCGGTAATGGTCGACACCAGTTTGGAGGCCTTGGTGAAGTGTGTCGTCTCGATACCGGTGCTAAAGGGCATGTGATCGGCGCGCGTCATCAGGGCCATGACGACCTCTTCCATGGCCGCATTTCCGGCCCGCTCGCCCAGACCATTGATGGTGCACTCGATTTGTCGCGCCCCGGCCTGAACAGCGGCCAGCGAATTGGCCACGGCCAGGCCCAGATCATTATGGCAATGGACCGAAACAATCGCCTTGTCGATGTTCGGCACCCGGTTGAACAGCATCGAGATCAGATCAGCATATTCATCGGGCATGGCGTAGCCCACGGTGTCGGGAATATTGACGGTGCTGGCCCCGCAATCGATGGCCGCTTCGACGCAACGACAGAGGAAATCGTGATCGGTGCGCGAGCCGTCTTCGGCCGACCATTCGACATCATCACACAGGTTGCGGGCCAGGCTGACACTCTCCCTGACCTTCTCGAAGACCGCCTCGGGCTCCATCTGTAACTTGAACTCCATGTGTAAGGGAGAGGTTGAGAGGAAGGTGTGGATACGTTTGCGCGGGGCGGCCTTGATCGCTTCGGCGCAGCGTTCGATATCTGCCCGGGTGGCGCGGGCCAGACCGCAAACCGTCGAGTCCTTGACGATCTTGGCGATTTCGCTGACCGCTTCAAAGTCGCCTTCCGATGCAATCGGGAAACCGGCTTCGATGACATCAACGCCCATCGCCTCGAGGACCAGGGCGATACGTATTTTTTCATCCAGATTCATCGACGCGCCCGGCGACTGCTCGCCATCGCGCAAGGTGGTGTCGAAAATTACGATATTGTTTGTCTGTATACTGCTCATGGGACTGGTGTCCTTACGTGTCTATAGGTGTGCGTACAAATTTAAACGGAGTTCGCTTCCCCTGAACGCCGGTCATGTTGCGTTATGTAAATAACGACGACCGAATCTCAGGGGCACCTAAGTCGTAGGTTCCCAAGGGGGGCAAGAAGGTCAGCCAGCAGAAGACGCCCGGCGGCGCAGCTGCGCAGGCGGTGCGAAATCAAATCAAAAACTGGCATCGACATCTTCATCAAATAAAGCCTCGTGGTTTTCAAGAACCACAAACCCGGAAACCGGTTATTACCCGCTTCCACATTATCCCCGAAACGTTAACCATGAATAAAGACAACGAGAGAGGGTGGGTTGTCAACAGTGTTTATGGTCTGCGCTCCCTTGACCTTCCCCTTACTGGAACCCTCATTTTGTTTTTATTCTAAATTCAGCATGAGGGGTAATAATCTGATGAAAATGAACTTTCTGACGCTATCAGCGGCTGTTTTCCTGGCCTTTACACTCGCCGCCTGCGCCGCCCAAGAGGAAAAGGGCCATATGGAAGGCGAAATGAAAATGGACATGGGCGGCCACGACGAAGAAATCACCTTCGGCGAGGTCGGCATGGCTTCCATGGCCTCCAGAACCATCACCGTCAATATTCTGGATCTGGCTTATGACCTGAAAGACCTGACGGTCAAGGACGGCGAGACCATACGGTTCATTATCGTCAACAAGGACGAAGTGGAACATGAATTCACCCTCGGTACCGCAGAAATGCAGGCCGCCGACCGGATGATGATGGAAAAGCAGATGGAAGCCGGTGAATCCATGGAAATGCACGAACCCAACTCTGTTTCCGTAGCCGAACTCGAAACCGCGGAACTGGTCTGGAAATTCAAAGGCCCGGCGAAAATCGAATTCGCCTGCAATGTTCCCGGTCACTATGAAGCCGGTATGCGCGGCGATGTGATGATCTTGCACTAGGATACAGGTTCAGGTTCAAGCCTCTCAAAATCTTTCCAGGCCCTTGATGTTCTGGGCGTAGTACTGGTGGTAGTCGGCCAGTTTTTTGTCCCCCGCCGTCTTTTTGGCGAAGGCTCTCAGGACCGGTAGCTGTTGCTTTGCGAAGCTGGCCGTATCGACGTCTTTTAATCTGGGCAGGATCGTTGTGAAGTTGAGCACGACGGTGCCGCCCTGGGCTTTTTTGGAAGCACTTTCCAGCGCCACCGCGACATTGGGCGCGGCGCTGATCAGGGCGTCGGCGTAAGGCCGCAAAATAGACGCCTGCTCCTTTAACCGGCGGGCTTCAAGGTCAAAATCCTGGCGCTCGAGCACCTGCTTGTCACGGTAGACGGGCGGCGCGGCGCTTGATGTGTCGCATAACCAGCCGTCCCTGGGGTTAAGCAACGGCCCCTGATCACTTTCATCGCGGTAAGCAGAAAACGGCATCGCCCTACAGCGGACCGGCTTGTGGGCATGAATGGCGCAGCCCCCGTCATCGGTCAATTCCGGGCAGGAAAATGCCGGTGGGATATAGGACGTGGGACTGATTTGCACGGCCACCCGCTTTTTCTTCGACAAGTGCAGGACGGTGCCGTTGCGGGCGGTAACCTTATAAGCCCGGGCGCTTTGGCGGACCGTCGTCAGGATCATGGCCAGGGGAAAGCGCCCGGCGTGGGTGAGGGCGTCGTCGAGAGTCAACGGCAGCCAGCCCGAGCAACACTTGCCACAGGCCGTGCAATGGAAATGCTTTTCCATGTCAGATCAGGCGCCACAACATTTTTTGAATTTTTTGCCGGACCCACAGGGGCACGGTTCGTTGCGGCCGACTTTAACCACGTCGCGCGGTGCCCCCTTGGGGTTGGTTTGCCCGCCCGCGCACAACCAGCGCCCGTCTTCGCGGCGGAACTGCGACAATTCATGATGCACCCGCGGCTCGTCGCGCAAGCGAAAGCTGGCGACAAATTCGATCTCGCCGGTCACGTCATCCGGCCCGCCGCCGGTGACGGAGCGCACCTCCAACCCCTGCCACCTGGCGTCGGCGGCGGTGCTTTCTGCCTCGACAAGATCGAAGCCGTCGCGCAGGTCCGGGGTCAACGTTTCGACCAGATAATCCGTCCTGCCCATGGCGAAGGCGGTATAGCGGGAGCGCAACAGGGCCTCAGCCGTCGCCGCAGCAGCACCATCAATGAGCGGCCCGCAACAGTCCTGAAAATCCTTGCCGGTGCCGCAGATGCACGTGCTCATGGCGTCCCTTGCCCGACTGTGCCCTGTCGTTGCTGACGAAGCGTCCACCAGAGCGCCGCGGCGGTGACGACGACACCCAGCAGGGCGACGTAGAGGCGCACCGGCTCATAGTAGGTCATCAACAACTCGCCGCCGCAAAGCATCAGCAGGCTTTTATTGCCGACCGGACAGGCGAGGCCGCGG
>JACNJU010000124.1 GCA_014382375.1 Rhodospirillaceae bacterium | reverse complement strand
ACAGCCGCTTTTTGCTGACCCGACAGATTGCGCAGTTCGCTTTTAGATTTTGCCATGGTGTTAGGCTACATCAACTTTCCTGATACATCCATGTTCGGATGATTGAGAGCGCCTCTTCAGGATGTTTTTCGACAATTTCACCGACCTTCTTGACCGACGAAGCCTTGACTCGTCCTTCAACCCGGTCGATATCGATCAGTTCTTCATATTGATCGGCCATACCCGGCGCTTCGCTTGGCGACGGCGCGCCAGCACTTGGTGCCGTTAAGGCTGCAGCGGCTGCCGCGGAAGTTTGATCAGCCAGCATTCTGCCTTCGGCCATGGCTGCCGGCAGGGCCTCAAAGGCCCTGGAAACCAAGGGCCGGACCACCAGCAAGATGACCAGAATGGCGACAATACTTAAGACCAGAATTTCGGCCATCCTTAGCAAGTCGTTCTTGTTCAGGCCGAAGAACAATTTGAGTTCCTCTTCCTCTACGGCACCCAGATCGGCGAATTGCATGTTGATGACGTCAACCGAATCTCCCCGGTCTGCGTTGAACCCGATGGCGCTCCTGACCAATGTTGCCATCAACTCCATTTCTGCTTCGTTGCGGGGTTGATAGTTTTTATCGCCGTTTTCATTTTCGGGGTAGGTACCATCAATAAGGACAGCAACGGATAGGCGTGTGATCACGCCAGCCTCTCGAATATGATTGATCACTTTTTTAGAATTCGAATAGTTGACGATTTCTTCGGTGCGGTTTTCGTTGGAATTAAGGCTCGCCCCTGACGTTGTTGAATTCAAATTGGCATCGGGCAGGTTGGTCGCAACACTGACCGGTGTTGCAGCGTCGCTTTCCTGGTTGTTGTTGGATTGTTCGACGCTTTGGGTTGATGCCACAACCTGACCGTCAGGATCGAACAGTTCTTCGTTGGTGACGATTCTGTCAAAGTCCATATCGGCCGTGACCTCGGCCCGGGCCTTCCCGAAACCGACAATGTTTTCAAGTAGTTGTTCGATTGTCATGCCAAGCCGCCTTTGCAGGGCGCGTTTGCGTTCCTCGCCTTTGGCGGCGGTGGCGCCAGGAGCGCTTAAATCTTCAAAACCACGGGCCAGCAATGAGCCCTTGTTGTCGATGATGGAGATTCTGTTTGGCACCAGTCCGGGTACGGCGGCGGCGACAAGGTACTGGACGGCGGATACCTGCTCGGGATCAAGACGGCCACCACTCATTTGCAGCATGATTGTGGCGCTTGGTTGCTGGGCCTGACGGGAAAAAAGCTGGCGTTTGGGTAAAACAAGATGAACACGGGCTGAACTGACCGATGAAATTGATTTAATGGTTCTCGATAGTTCACCTTCAAGGGCACGCAAAAGATTGACGTTCTGGATAAAATTGGTGGTGCCAAGG
This sequence comes from Rhodospirillaceae bacterium, assembly GCA_014382375.1. Lineage (GTDB taxonomy): Bacteria > Pseudomonadota > Alphaproteobacteria > Rhodospirillales > JABHCV01 > JACNJU01. Next base: position 7,120 of record JACNJU010000124.1, on the reverse strand, counting down.
GCATTGGCGTTGTCAAAAATTTCATAGCCAACGATCTGGCCGCCACCAATTCCCTGACCAGCCATAGACAGGCGTAGTTGACCAATCATTTCAGCGGGGGCGAAAATTTCATTTCCGTTGCGTATTTCATAAGGCGTATTGGACGCGGAGAGCTGGCCGGTTATTTTGGATTGCTGACCGGCGTCCAGTCCGCCGTACAGTAATTCCATCTGCGGCGCAGTAAGCCGGGTCGTGATGAAGATAAAGAAGCCAATAAGGCCGACGGCAACTGCGCCCATGACGGCCATTCTGAGCGGCCCCAGATTACGGAGAGCCTGAATGAGAGTTTCCACGTTTCGTCCCTTGTCCCAAACAAAAGATGACGCCGTGTGCCTAATACGGTGTCAGAGAATATATCATAAGCACTAAGCTAAGGAGGGGATCGTGAATAACTGGTTAACAGCCCGGCAATAATTGCCTAGCAGAGGCAAAAAAATGAATTTCAATCAATCTTTGCCTCTGGTCGCGCGCAGCCCATTGATCCCGTGCTTGTCGAACTGGCGCTGCCAGGAGATAAACTCATCGATGGAAAGGTCGTAACGGCGACACGCTTCATTGAGCGTGATGAGCCCGCCAAGAACTCCTGCGACAACCTTGGCCTTGCGGCGGATAACCCAGCGCCTTGTATTACTTGGTGGCAGGTCGTGAACGGTCATAGGCAGACCCTGGGGGTCAAGAATCCATGGTTGGAAGGTTGAATTTCCGGCTGCTGTATTTTTTGGAAATGACATGTATTTTAAGGTTTGCCCACTTGAAGCGCTGGTCATACTGTTGATTGGCAAAGAGTAGGGCCTGGATGTTAAAAATTGCCTAATGTGATCCAGGAAATAACGGTTTCCTTAAGCGGGAGATAAGTTTGAAGCGTAAACTTGCGACGGCCCATAGGCATCGCCTGGCCGGGCGTTTGAAAGAAGCCCTGGCACTCTATGGTCAGGTGCTGGAGGGTGATCCGGAAAATCTCGACGCCTTAAGGAATCTGGCCCGGATGTCGCTTGACCTGAGTGAACCGCAAGCGGCAGCCTCGATGGTGTTACAAGCCTTGTCAAAAGCTCCGCAAGAACGCGAAAGCCTGGAAATTCTCGATGCGGTACTGACGCGACTGGAAACCCCGCAAGCGCAGGCACAGTTGATATTTGAATACGCCCAGCTCCTTAAAGGGAAAGGTTTGTGGGATACAGCGCTTGTCTTTTACCGGCGGGCGTTGCAATTCGATCCGACGCTTGTCGCCCGTGACACCTTCGACTCCATACCGCTGCTGGCGCAAGGGCACTTACAACAGGGATGGCTGGCATTTGAGTGGCGCAATACGATCGGCAGCCTTGGTCCGTTTACGGAAAAAGTATGGAATGGAGAGGGCTTAACCGGCAAAACCGTACTGGTCTGGGGCGAGCAAGGTATCGGCGACCAGATCATGTTTTCGACCTGCCTGCCCGATATCATTGAGCAGGCCGGGCATGTGATTATCGGAATTGACGAACGGCTGGTCAGTCTTTTTGAACGTTCTTTCCCGCAAGCCTCGGTTTATGGGGTCACGCGCTATACCGCAGATGGACAAACAGTGGTCCAGGATTTTAGCTGGCTGGATAACTATCCTGCCGTTGATTTCTTTGTTCTGGAAGGATCATTACCGCGCTTCTTCAGGCCGACGATTGAAAGTTTCCCAACACGGTCCAATAAACTGATCGCCGATACGCAGCAGGTTGAATCCTGGTGCCACAGGATGGAAGGGCTGGGTTCGGGGAAAAAAATCGGAATCAGCTGGCGCAGTCTTTATGTGAATGAAGATCGGGCGGATCATTTCCCCGCTCTTGAGCTCTGGCGGCCATTGTTTGACAGACCCGATACCCATTTCATCAGTCTGCAGGCCGGAATGACGCAGCAGGAGCAGCTTTTATTCAAGGAACGCTTTGGCCTTGAGATTATCGTCTTTGACGACCTTGACCTGAATGATGATCTGGATGGAACGGCAGCCGTGATTTCAGCTTTGCACGGGGTGGTAACGACACAGAACTATCTGCAATGGCTGTCTCCGGCATTGGCTGTGCCAACCTGGGTGATTTCCAAAGGAAGCAGGGACATGCAGTGGGGCTTGCTTGGCGAAAAACATTACCCGTGGTTTCCCGCTTTGAACGTCTGCATTGAGGATGAAGATGACCGTCTTGAGAAAGTCTTTGCCCGCGTAGCCGCCGAAATCTGACCCCCAAATGGGTGTCCCGGCAACGGTTTGGGACGTTGCCGGGACTGGGTTTGGGACGTGGGCTTGTGGTTGTGGATTAGACGTTAGTTTGGGACTAACGTTTCACCCTCATCAGCTCTTCCAACATTTGGTCGGCGGTGCTGATGATCTTCGCGGAAGCAGAGTAGGCCCTCTGCACCACGATCATGTCGGTGAATTCCTCACCGATATCGACTGTCGAGGCCTCAAGTGTGCCCTGGACAGTTTGTCCTGCTGGTCCGTTATCGGCGACGCGCAAGGTGTAATCGCCGGACTGTTCCGTTGCATTCCAGGTGTTACCTGTCCTGGATTCAAGGCCATTGACGTTAACGAAGGTCGCCATTGGCAGTTTGTAAATCGGCCGTGTTTCGCCGTTATCAAAGAGCGCTGTGACCAGGCCATCGGCGGAGACGGTAACCCCGGCGAAGGTGCCAAATCGTGAACCGTTCTGGTTGATGAACACCGGGGTGAAGCTGGCGCCGAACTGCGTCATGCCGTTGGCTTCCGTCAGTGTACCAAAGTCCATGGTGACTTTTTTCACACCAGCACTCGAGTCATCCATGTCAGCCGCACCGTTGGCGAATTTGGTGATTTCCAGTTTCGCAACATTGATCGCCTTGGGCAGGCCATCACTTGAGAATTGCAGGGCTGCTGCCGTGTCGACGGCTTGGGTGGACGCCGCGAATGCGGTGCCGTCGGGCTCTGTGATGGTTGTTAGCGGGGTGGCACTAATGTTGGCGAAATTGACATCGTATGTGCCGGTGCTGAGCGTCCGCAGTACTAGCACGTTGTCGGTTGCACCAGCACTCTTGCGCAGGTCAACACCTGAACCGGCAAGCGAGAAGGCCGGATCCGTGGCTTCAATGGCGTCCTGCAGGTCGGCAAGGGTTTGGGCGACGGTGCCACTCCTGTAGATGTTTTGATCAGCACCCGTGGGATCGAGGGCAGAGGCCGTCGTGAAGGTGTACGTATAACCGTTAATAATCATCGATGTGGTGTCAGCCGGGACCGCCGTAAACTTGAACTGCGCGGTTTCTGTATAGGCCAGGTCCTGCTTCTTGACTGTAAATGAGGAGTCCTGCGTGGTTACCCGTTCGCCGGTGCTGTCAAGCAGGCCGGTTGGGTCAACGACGATCGCTTCGGTGCCTTCATCTTTGAACAGGATGGTGGTTGAACTGCCGGCACTGACTGAAATCCGGTTATTTGTTGTGACAGGTGTCGAGTCGCCATAATTGGCAAATTCGTTATCTGTCGCTTTGACTTTTGCCACCAGGGCTGCAACGACCGTGGAAAGACTATCAGTGCTTGAAAAGGTGACGGCGTTGGTCGGAGCACTGGCATCGGAGTCAAATTCGTAAGTGACGCCGCTGATAATGACCGTCGCACCGTCGGCAGGAAGGCGGGCGGCACCGGTCGAATCCAGTTTGTTGAATTCAAGCTGGCCAACGCTGGAATAAACTTTAGGCGATGTCGCCGTTCCGTCCTCAAGGGTAATGACAGCGGTGCCAGCCGGTGTGTCGATATTCATTGACCATTCGTTTTCACGGGCCGAACGGGTGTAGACGACACTCATGGTGTTGGCGTTACCCAGGCTGTCGAAGAACTGAACGTCGGTTTTATGTTCTGTGCCAGTCGTGTCGTTTGACGGCAGGTTGGCACCAATGCCGATGGTCGATGTCGATGACGCGGTGCCACCAACCCGGTTCAGGTTGACCGTTGACAGATAATCCGTCGAAACGATGTTCTGGTTGGCGATGGTCAGAGCGGTGTTGGCGGGTTTGACGACGCCGCCGGCAGTTGTCGGCCACCCTTGCAGGTAAAAGCCGGAGGTGTTGCGAAGGAAGCCTTCGTTATCCATGAAGAAGGAGCCGGAACGGGTATACAGGAACTGGTCATCGACCGTCGGTTCCGCCGCTTCATTGACTACAAAAAAGCCTGATCCTGAAATCGCCAGGTCAGTGGATGAGGTCGAGGCCTGCAAAAGGCCCTGAACGCCCGTATCCTGACGTGGTTTGGATTGAACACCACCAGCGGAATAGAACGTCGAACTGGTTTGTTTGGTCACCAGTGACTGGAAGTTAACCGTGGTGTTCTTGTAACCGACCGTGGATACGTTGGTGATGTTATCGGAAATAGCACCCATGGCGCTCGACTGGGAGGTAAGCCCGGATACACCCGAAGATAAAGCACCGAATAAGCTCATTTTCCTTCTCCTTCGATTTACCGCAAGATTTCTGGCGGCTTTTTTAATTTCACTTCACCGCCGGGCCATCCCGGCGGTTATTGTTTATCCCTGCCTTTAAGGGGCGGGTGTTGTTACGGTTTCCTTGACGGCCAGAACCGTATCGAGTGGGGTAATGACATCATTCATGTAAAGTGAGACGACGCCGTCCTTGGCACCGGCCCCGGTGACGCGCCCGAAGACAGTCTGCGCCACATCCATAATGTTACCGTCGCCGTCGGTGGCCGAAACAATGGCGGCGTAAGATCCCTCAGGTTGCGAAATACCGGATTTGTTCTTGCCGTCCCAGGTAAAGGACTGCTTGTCGGTTTCCAGTACGGCGTCGGTGGAATAGACCGTCAGGCCGCTTGAATTGATGATGGAAATGGTCGCGGACCTGGGCTTGGTATCGAACTGATAGGTGATTTCGGCATTGTCGTTCTCAAGATGGAAAGAAGAGCCGACGGCTTCGACGGTGTTGCCGATAAAGTCGGTCATTCCGGCGACTTGCGAGGTCTGTGTCACGTTTAGAAGTTTTTCCAGATTGGCGTTCTGATAAATCTGCTGTTCAACGCTTGCAAACTGCACCAGTTGCGAGGTGAATTCGTTGGCATCCATTGGATCAAGGGGATCCTGGTTCTTCAACTGGGTGACCAGTAGATTGAGGAACTGATTGAGATCCTGATCCAGTTTCGCCTTGGCGGTGCCCGACGATGTTGTCGGATCAATGCTGGATGAATCTACTGAGCTGGCGCCAAACATGTTCTGCTACTCCCTTACGCGCGCACGTCGATGCGGCTGTCGGTGATGATGTCTTTTTCAAGCCTGGCCAGTTCTTCTTCCAGGCTCAATTCATCGCCCATGCCATCGTCGAGTCCTTGTTCACCATCACCTGCGGATTTTCCGGCCATTTGACCGTCGCCTTTTTCACGCAGGTTAAAACTGAGGCTGTCGTCGTCGGCATGGAGCCCGGCCTGTTGAAGGGCCTGCTGGAGTTCCCTGGCGTCTTTTTGTAACAGGTCAAGTGTGCTCTTGTTGTCGGCTGTAACGACGGCAATGACGCGGCCATCCTGACCGACTTCCAACTGCACATCGATGCGGCCCATTTCGGCGGGCTTCAACTGGATCGAAATCTTGTCGTTCCCGGCGTTGATGGCCTTGCTGATCTGAACCGATACCTGATCGGTGAGGGCCGGATTGGCGGTTGTAAAGCGGTTTGCATTTGCCGCCTGGGTCGAGGTGTTCTGCTGTGCCTGTTGGGTGGCCGTGGTGCTGCCGGGAGCTGTCGCAACCGGTGTGTCGCCACTACCGGACAGCGCTGCCTGCGCGCCACCTGTATGCAAAGTTCCCTGAACCGCACCTTTGGCATCAATCGTGGCTGTATTGGCGGACTGTGACTGTCCACTGCCGGCTTGTTGAACGGCTTGCTGGGTTGCGGCACCGGCATTTGCTGCCTGACCGGCGACTTGTTGCGCCTGGGCCTGACCACCGGCGTTGTTTGCACCTTGGCCCTGCTGATTGCGCAGTGAGGTCGGCGTGTTGTCAGCGGCAAGAACCGTACCTGAAACCAGCGCTGCACTCGGCTTGGAAATCATCCCCGCTTTTTCGTCGGTGACGGTGACCGAAACGTCTATCTTGTTGCCGTTGCCGACCAGTTTAGAAATTTGGGCGGCTTGTTCTGCGGCTTTGCTGGTGTCCTTGGCCTGTGCATCACCAGCGGCCTGGCTCGCCGCGTTGGCGGTATTTTGCGCCTGTGCAGGATTCTGACCACTGGCAAGGTTGTGGGTCTGGTTTTGCGTCAGCGCGGTGGCGGCGTTGGATGTCGATTGACCAGTGTTGGCGCCGGCGCTTTCCGTTTGCTTACCGAGGCTTGCGATGGCTGTGTTCAGGCCATCATTGGCCTTTGTATTAGCAACGCCAGCCTGGGCGTTTTCCTGGGCCTGTCCGCTGGCTTGTCCAGGAAGGGCATTGCCCTGGGTGTTTTCCAGCAAGGTGTTGAGCATCTGCTGGGCAGTTGTAGCCATTGCGCCATCGTTAGATGTCTCGCCCTTGTTGCCATTTGCGCCCTTGTTTTCGTTTTCGCCTTCACCCTTGGCGGCGGTTTGTTCACCATCGCCGCTATCGGCTGTATCGGCTGTTTCGCCAGCACCGGTTTCCTGATTGGAAACGGTGTCATTATCTGAAGAATCACCGGCGTTATCATCCCGGTTGGCGGTTTCACCGTTATTGTCGGCGTGCTGAGTGCTATCGTGGTTATCGTCCACAGTTTCCGTGGTTTGAGAACGACTGTCCTGAGAGCGATCATTTGCATAATCGTTTGGACGTTCAGGCTGGCTTGAGGTGTCACGATCAGAAACACGATCGGAACGATCATCGCCATCAGTGCGATTGTCACCATTATCATTGCGGTCGCTGGCGGTGTCTCGCGGTTGCTCCGTTACTGCTTGTGCACTGTCGGAACGCTCACTGACACCGGTAATACCGGCCTTGTTTGAAAGGGTGTTAAGGCCACCGTCAACATGGACGCCGTTTTTGCGAATAATATCTGCGAAATCAATACCGGAGCCGCTGCCCTGCGCGGTTCCCTTGATTGAAGGGGTTCCGCCATCCGTTACGATAGTTGATTTCACCGTACTGATATCCGT
>JACNJU010000164.1 GCA_014382375.1 Rhodospirillaceae bacterium | reverse complement strand
CGTCGCCTATCATGGTGTAGTCCATACGCGTCGGGCTGCCGATGTTGCCGGCGACGATCTTGCCGGTGTTCAGGCCCATACCATGATCGACAGGCATCAGACCCTTATCCACGCGGGTCTGGTTGAAATCGTTTAATCGGGTCATCATGGCGATTGCTGCACGCAAACCACGGTCTTCGTCGTCTTCGTGACCGATGGGGATTCCAAAGGCGGCCATAATGGCGTCGCCGATGAACTTGTCCAGCATGCCACCCTCTGAAGTAATGCAATCGACCATGATTTCGAAGTATTCGTTGAGAAATTCGACTGTACCCTGGGCACCCAGGGTTTCGGTAATCGTCGTGAAGGAGCGAATGTCTGAAAACAGGACCGTGGCGATGGTATCCAGGCCACCCATCATGTCGCCACCGTCACTACCGGACATCATCTGGTCAGCAAGGGTCGGATCCATATAGCGCGACATTGTTGATTTCATGCGTTTTTCGGAGCTGATGTCCTCGATCATGACCATGGAGCCGAGTTTTTTCATCTCTGCATTTACCAGCGGAAGAAAAGTGATGTTGGTTGAAAGTTTTTCGAGGTTTTCTTCTTCCTCAGACCCGACCATCATTTCGGCATCCATCATCAGGTCAGATTCCTGGGCCTCGTCAACTTTTCGGATCTTGTCCATGATCCAGGCGTTGGGGCCGATAAAAAAGTCTTCCGCCAATTTGTCCAGAATGCCTTCTTTGGTCACTTTAAGGATGTTGAACCCGGCAGCATTGCAGGTAATGATCTTGCCGTCCTCGTCGGTGGTGATGACCGCGTTGGTCATACTCTCCAGCATACTTTCGTTGTAGTTCTTCATGTTCTGGACGTCATCGAACAACTTGGCATTTTCAAGACCGATGGCGACCTGCGCGGTAAAGGCCTTGAGGCGTTGCTCATCCTCATCCGTAAAGGGACCGCCGCGCCTGTTCAGGGTCTGGGTGACGCCAATGGTCTTGCCGTCCTTGTTGATGATCGGAACGCACAGGATAGAACGGGTGAAGTAGCCAGTTTGCTTGTCAAATGCCGGGTTGAAACGCAGGTCAGCGTAAGCATAGGGAATATTGATGGTGTGGCCGCTGGTGAACACCGCACCGGCAATACCCAAATGATTGGGCAGCCTGATTTCACCAATGGAATCACCCATGGCGACGCGCGAGAACAACTCATTGGTCTTCTCGTCGTTGAGGAACAGGGTCGAGCGATCCGCCTGCAGCATCCGGGTCGCTTCCGTCATTACCTTGGCCAGCATAGCCCCCAGATCAATTTCCGAGGTCACGTCGGAGACCACGTCGAGGAATTCCATTTCCTTCTCGCGGGTTTTTTTCATTTTTTCGACGAATTGCGTACTTTGCAGGGCGATTGATGCCTGGGTTGTCATTGCTTCCAGCAGTTCCAAGTCATCCTTGGTGAAACGGCCTTTCTTCTTGTTCAAGACCTGGGCAACGCCAATGGTTTCGCCTTTGACGGTGTTGATCGGTACACACATCATGTTACGCGTACGAAAACCGGTTTGCTCGTCAACAGAACGGTTGAACCACTTGTGTTTGTACACATCGTGGATGATCAGCCCTTTGCTGGTGGTAAAGACATGGCCGGCGATGCCGCTGTCATTGATGATGCGGATTTCACGCTGGAAGTTGCCTTGTGCAAAACGTGAATACAATTCACCCGATTGCGGATCGTTAAGAAATAACGAGCTACGTTCCGCGCCCAGTTCCCAGGTTGTCATTTCCATCAGCACGGCAAGCACTTCGTCCAGGGATTCGATGGCGGCAACCTTGCGCGAGACATCGAGCAGCATCTCGGCCTGAAGCATGCGCTTTTCTCCGGCACCCATCCCCTTGTTCGGTTTTTTCAGTGTTGCTGCATTTTTTGCCATTCGTCTAAACCCTATTTGCGTTTTTTCGCTTTTGCGGTGGTTTTGCGGGGTTTGATCCCGATTTCCAGTTTATCGCGAAATTCATTAATGATTGCATGAAGTTGAGAGATTTCATCACGGGAATTTGTGTTCAGTGTCTGGATTTTATCTTCGTATTCAATGCTGACCTTGTCGAGTTGATCGCGCAGGGCGCCAACGGCACTTTTAAGCTGGATAATTTCGTCGCTGGCGGTGGCGACGGCGTTTTGTACGGCCTCATCCTTCTCGAAGCGAAGGTTTTCAAGTTCCTGACGCAAGGCGCTGACGGTATTTTTCAATTGCGTGATTTCATCATTGGCTTCGGTGACGGCGTTTTGAACTTCTTCATCCTTCTGGAAGCGCATATTTTCCAGTTCGTCGCGCAGGGCCTGGACAGCTCTTTTTAACTGGATGATTTCATCGTTGGCGTTGGCAACGGCGCTCTGGACGTCTTCCTCGGCCTGGAATCGCATGTTTTCCAGCTCCTGGCGAAGCGCTTCGATTGTATTTCGCAGTTGAACCAACTCGTCATTGGAGACGGATACGGCCTCCTGAATGGCATTATCTTTTTGAAATTCCATCCCCTCCATTTGGTCGCGCAGGGTGGTGATGGTGGTTTTCAGGTGCCTGATATTGGCCAGGGCATCTTGGAGATCAGCATTTTCGCCATCATCCGGATGGTTATGATTTTGAGCATTGGCACTGCCAGCGTTCATGGTTACTACCTTTTATTGGTCCAGTGTTGGACCGCCCCGTTAGATGCCGTTCTTGCGCGGTAATCGATTGTCTCATTTTTCACCAATTTTGCCAGTCTTTTCAAGGACGTCAAGCGACGGCTCCCTGCAATGACTGGCTCTTGTGCAGTATTTATGGGATCGTAGGACACGCAATTTGCCTGATTTAAAGGGACCGCACGGGATATGGACGATCTGTTTCTCGCCGATCTGGTTGGTTTGTGGCATGGCCTGTTCGTGCTTTTCGTGGTTGGCGGACAAAGCCTGATTTTGATTGGCTGGGTCAGTGGCTGGGTTTGGACAAGGGGGCGGATTTTTCGCTTATTACATCTGGCCGCTATCGGTTTTGTCGTCCTTGAGTCCTGGCTCGGCATTCCCTGCCCGTTGACCGTTCTTGAAGCGGGTCTGCGCGACAGCGCCACCACGGCTTCCTTTATTGGTTACTGGCTTGACCGATTGCTTTATTTTCAGGCTCCGACATGGGTGTTTACAACGCTATACAGCCTGTTTGGTTGTCTTGTCGTGATGACATTTGTGTATTATCCACCCCGACGTAGAGATTAAGGCGCTGGGTTGATATATTGAAGCTGGCTAAAAGTGAAGCGATAATAAAATGATAAGCGCACTTGCTGATTTTCTGCGGCTTCTGGCTGGATCCTTTCGCGATCTCCTGCCGATTATTCTTACCGTCGCTTTCTTTCAGATTGTCGTCCTGCAACAGCCGTTTCCCAACCTTGATGAGGTTCTTTTCGGTCTTGTTTTTGTGGTCGTTGGCCTGACCTTATTCATTCAGGGACTTGAAATGGGCTTGTTTCCCCTTGGTAACGACATGGCTGAAGCCTTCGCCCGCAAAGGTAGCCTGATGGCGCTTCTGGCCTTTGCCTTCTGCCTTGGTTTTGGAACCACGGTGGCCGAACCGGCCCTGATCGCGGTTACTGCCGAGGCGGCAAAGATAGCTTCGGACGCCGGAGTGATCGAAGGCAATGCAGAGGCCAGGGCGTCATATGCAGACAGCCTGCGTATCATTGTTGCCCTGTCGGTTGGCCTGGCCTTGCTGATAGGCGTCTTTCGTATCCTTAAAGGCTGGCCGATTTATTATTTTATTATTGCCGGTTACCTGTTGGTGATTGCCATAACGCCGTTCGCACCGGCGGAAATCGTCGGCATTGCCTATGACGCCGGCGGGGTCACAACATCGACCATTACGGTTCCCCTGGTCACGGCCCTGGGTGTTGGCCTGGCCCAGACCATTCGCGGTAGAAATCCGATGACCGATGGTTTCGGCCTGATCGCCCTGGCCAGTTTGACTCCGATGATTTTCGTGATGGTTTTCGGGATGGTGGTGTGATGGCGTTTTTCACCCTGTTCATGGAAACCGCCTATGCGACGTTCGCCGACGTGCTACCCATCGCCATCGTGCTGCTGGGGTTCCAGATTGGTGTCTTGCGGCAAAAACCACGCAATTTATCACGTATTCTGATTGGTCTGCTCTACGTGTTGCTGGGCTTGACCTTCTTTTTGGTCGGGCTTGAAAAGGCCTTGTTCCCGGTCGGCAAGGCGATGGCCCGGCAGTTGACCAACCCGGAATTTATCGGTGTCGCCCCGGATGCCACAGTGGTCGAGTGGGCGTCGTTTTTATGGGTCTTTGCTTTTGCCTGGATGATTGGCTTCGCAACAACGATTGCCGAACCTTCGCTGATTGCGGTGGCGCTGAAGGCCGAAGAAATTGCTGGTGGCAGTATAACCGCATGGGGCTTGCGCCTCGCCGTTGCCCTGGGGGTTTCCGTTGGTGTCACAATCGGTGCTTACCGGATTGTTTCGGGTGACTCACTGGGGCTTTACATCATGGCCGGATACGCCATCGTCATTACCCAGACCTTCTTTGCATCGAAGACCATTATTCCGCTCGCTTACGATTCAGGCGGGGTCACAACATCGACGGTAACGGTGCCGGTGCTGGCGGCCCTGGGGCTTGGGTTAGCCATCGCGGTGCCGGGTCGCAGCCCGCTTCTTGACGGATTCGGGCTGATCGCGTTTGCAAGTGTTTTTCCTATTATATCGGTGTTGGGCTATGACATTGTGTCGACTTGGTTCCTGCGCCAGAAAAAATTGAAACCTGAAAATACCGAAGAGGAGGTGTCACAGTGAACCTGAAATTAATTATGGCCCTGGTGGCCGATGAAAAAACCGAACCGGTGCTCGACGCAGCGCGGGCGGCCGGGGCAACGGGGGCGACTGTTATAACCAGTGTCCGCGGGGAAGGGCTGGAGCCGGTTAAAACCTTTCTTGGCCTTGATGTCGCGGCCAAACGCGATGTTCTGATGTTCATCGTTGCCGCCCCCAGGGCGCGTGAAATTCTTGAAACCATTAATGAGGCCGGCTGCTTCGATGATGAGCAGGGAAGCGGCATCGCCTTTCAGCTTAGCATTGAGGACGCCGTTGGCCTTGGCACACAGGCAGGCACTATTCTTCAGGAAATTGAGGAGTCGATATGAACGACAAGAAAATGATCAGGGTTGGGGAAGTCATGACGCCGGATGTGAAAACAATTGAAGGCACCCAAACCGTCGATAAAGCCATCGAGATGATGCGCTCCTCCGGGGTCAGTTCACTGATCGTAGAACGCCGCGATGCCAATGATGAATACGGCATGGTCGTGGTCTCCGATATTGCGACGAAGGTGATCGGCCCCGACAAGGCACCAGAACGGGTTGGCGTTTATGAAATTATGACCAAGCCTGTGCTCTCCGTATCCGAAGACATGGACATTCGCTACGCTGTGCGTCTGCTCAGTCAATTTGGGTTGAGCCGCGCATTTGTCACCGATGATCACAGGCAGCTGAAAGGCATTGTTACCCTACGCGATATGGTCCTACGCCACGGTTCGGAAACAACGTGATGAACGTGATGAAAGGGGCAATGTTATCCCCAGGTTCCACAGGGCTGTGGATTGTATTGGTCTTGTCGTGTCCTTTCGGCAGGCGTATTGTTTACATGGTTTCGAGGCTCAGGGTGGACCGCAAGGAAGATCAGGAAATTCGAAACTTTCAGCTTTCCCAGGGCCCCTTCGGGGGATGAAGGAATTCTGAGGAGAGGCGGCCTCGTCGGGAAACCGGCCCGGTCGCCTTTTTCTTTTCTCTACAGTCAAAGGCTGTAAAGGCTCTATCTCTCAATAAATTGAGAAGCTGCGCGGGAGTCCGAGTCAGGAAGCCCGCCGCCTTGTCTGTCTGCGCTTTTTCCCGCCTGCGGATTCGCGCCGCAGCCGTGAGCGGTTGAGAATCTCAAGGCGGTCATCATCCCCGGCTTCTTTCCAGCTTTTTATCTCGTCCCTGGTTCTCCAGCAACCGGTGCAAAAAGTACTTTTGGGATCAATCTTGCACACAGAAATGCAGGGCGATTCAATATTATTCAAAGGATTCTCCGGGATTACAGGGTGTTGACGGTTGCCTTGATGTTTTCACCGATGAAATATTGGGGTTTAGCGAGCCAATATCAACAAATTGTTTTTCCGATACAACTTGCACGACAACAAGTCACATGGTCTCTTTATTGCTTCCTTAGGTAGAGAAAATAAAGGACTTGTGCCATGATCAATATAAAAGGCGATGGCGTTGACACATCTGAACTGGGTTTGAGAATTTTTGAACTCACTGGTTTTGCGAAGGATAACGGCGCTCATCTACAATACCTGACAGATTTTGAGAATTATAGAAATGTCGTCGAGAAATATACAGAAGCGGGTGCGGTAACGGGGATACTGGATAACCGGGTATCGGAGATTGGTCCTGAAAACGGCTTTTGGGTCCTCGCCACCAGCAACACCGGCAGGATTATCCATCTTCAGGCTGTGCGCTATGAATATTTAAAGGGCCAGACGTTATCCCAGCACTGGCTGAGCGACCCGGCCTTGTACGCCCCGGCCTGGCTGGATATTGATTTCAACAGGAGTGATTTTGATACCGCACCGATCAGCCATGAAATCAGCGGGGCCGTCTGTTATCACGCTGATTTCTGGCTTGATAAGGAATACCGCAATCTGGAACTTGCCTCCCTGCTTTCCAATTACGCGATGGTGCTGGCGCTGGCCAGATTTAACCCGGAGTACTTTTACGGTTTCATGGCCCCAAGGCTGGTGAAGAAGGGGTGGGCCTCAAGGGCCGGATATCATCATACTCACCCGTGGGCCCCGCGTTGGTACATCAGCGACAAGCAAGAATTTTACGACGAATATCTGGTTTGGGTGACAGGCCAGGATCTGATCGATTTATGGTCCTCCGGCAAGCGGGATACTAAGGTTCTGGGACAGGTTGCACAACACGTCGACACCTTCCCGGCCGTCAGCCATGCGATGGAGGGTAATTAGGCGCTCATAATTAAGCCAGAATGGCTCTTTTTCTGTGTCTTCCATGAGCGTTCTGATGTGTTGCAGGCGTGGCTCGCCGGTTTCCAGGGTTTCGTGCATGGCCATTGATATTTTGGTCACGAATTCGACAGTTTCCTGCTCTGACTGACTGGCAGAATGTTCGCCGACGGCCATGTTTGCCCACTCTTTCCCATAAATCCTGGCCGAGGTGGTTTGATCGCCAATCCACGAAAAAACCAGTTCATCTTCACGTTGATTGAGTTGATAAATCAGGGTGTGGGGCAAATACGCAGAAAGGGTGTCTTTGCCAACGTTGTCAAATTGCCCCTTAGCCTTGTCCCATATTTCATAACCACGCTTGATAAGCGGAGAAGCATTTTCGATGTCCGAGAAATCGCGGTTATCGATCAGTGTCGGGTGCAGTATGGCGATGGAGCGGTTTCTTTGAATTTGCAGGATTCGCGCAATGGCGTCCCTGCGGTGTTTATAGATCTCGCTAACCCAGCCGTAATAGAAAAAGTACAATTTAACGGTAATCTCTATCTGACAGCGGGTCAGGCGATCAATGACAGAAGCCAGCGCTTCATCTTCCACTTCTGTGGTGTCCCACATAATATCTATTCGGTTGGTCGTGGTGCTGAGCCTTACCTGGCCCAGATGACGCAGGAAAATGCTATCCAGTGATCTATCAATTTCCTCTGCCGGATTTTTCTCCCCCCTGTCATCGACCCACCACTGCCGCAATCCGGCAGTGTCGCCAAAGTCTGGCTTGTTGTTTCTCAATTCATGCCCCTCACACGACCAAAACGCCCTTACTTTCTCTAGCCCTGTACTTATGAGTTAATCATCAAACAGATTTTACGCTTTTTGCAATAGTTTTTACTGATAAAAATGCCTCCCTTTATTTTTGCAAGGATGATCCTGTCCCTATGCCATGATAATGTAGCTTAAAGAAGGTTTTAAATTTGATCAGGAAAAGCTCCATGGATTTAGCCAGCATACCCCGCGTTCAACTCGCCCACTTGCCGACTCCACTGGAGCCACTTGAGTCCCTCAGCCGTCATCTGGGCGGCCCGGACATTTACGTCAAGCGAGATGATTGTACGGGGCTTGCTGGCGGCGGTAACAAAACGCGAAAACTTGAATTCCTGATGGCTGACGCCCTTGAGCAGGGGGCCGATACGATTGTCACCGCTGGTGCTACCCAGTCCAATCATGTGCGCCAGTCCATCGCGGCGGCGGCGAAAATGGGGATGCGCGCGGAAGTCTTGCTGGAAACCAGAAACATTCGCGATGACGATTACGCCGGCAATGGCAACATTATCCTCGATCACTTGATGGGGGCCAAAATTCATTACTGTGATCCGGTCGAGGACCTGAATGTCGAATGTCAGGCACTTGCCGATAAACTGGCGGGCGAGGGGGCAATGTCATATTTCATTCCGGTTGGCGGCTCCAACAAGATCGGTGCCCTGGGCTACGCCGATTGCGCCAGTGAAATTCTCGGCCAATCGGCAGAGATGGAACTGGCCGTTGACGGCA
>JACNJU010000123.1 GCA_014382375.1 Rhodospirillaceae bacterium | reverse complement strand
GGGGGTCGGGGCCGTGTTTTGAGTTTTCTTTGTGTTGGGGTTGGGGTTTTGGAAACCTTTCCCCATCCGGTGGACGCCAGCCGCCCACACACGGGGTTTTGGGGGCCCCCCCGAGGGGGCGGGGGCGGCCCCCGCCGAGATCGAGCGTGAAATCACCAACCGCCAGGAAGAAGTCCTTCGCGGCCTTGAAGGCCTGGACGAAATGTCGAGCCGGTCGCGCGATGGCCGCGGTTCAATTTCGCTGGAATTTTCCATTACCCAGGATATGGACAAGGCCCTGCTGTTGGTCGCCAACCGTCTTGACCGGGTCAGTGACTACCCTGACGAAGCCAATCAACCAACCCTCGACACCGCCGGCAGCGAAGACCGTCCGATTGCCTGGTTCACCCTGTCGCGCACCGGCAATAATGATAGAGACATCCATACCTACGGTGATTTTATCGAAGATGTCATTCAGGACCGCCTTGAACGGGTTGCAGGGGTCGCCCGCGTTAATGTTTACGGTGGCACCAAGCGGCAAATGGAAGTCACCGTCGATCCGGCCAAGATGGCCCGTTACGGTTTGACCGTGCCCCATGTCGTGAATTCCTTGGCAGCCGCCAATTCATCGGTTTCCGCAGGCGATATCGAAGAAGGCAAACGCCGTTACGTGGTTCGCACCGAGGGTGACCTGACCTCCATTAAGAAAATCCAGGACGTGGTTGTCAGAAGCATCGGCGACCCGCTTTCGGGTGGCGTCGCCCGTGTCACCATTGGCGATATTGCTTCGGTCAACTTCGGCTACAAGAAAGCGACGGCGACGATCCGGCGTCAGGGTGAACAAGCCATCGCCATGAACACGGTGCGTGAAACCGGGGCCAATGTCATTGACACCATGGCCGGTATCCGCGCTGCCGTCGATGAACTGAACGAGTTTTTGCTACCGGCTGAACAACTGGCCCTCGATCAGGTGTATGATGAAACAGTTTACATCAATTCTGCTATCGATCTGGTCCAGCAGAATATCTATATCGGCGGCACCCTGGCCGCACTGATCCTGTTCCTGTTCCTGCGTTCAGGTTCGGCGACATTGATTGTGTCACTGGCCATACCGGTTTCGGTGGTCGGCTCGTTCGTCGCCATGGCCGCCATGGGGCGCTCCATTAACGTTATCTCACTGGCCGGTATCGCCTTTGCCGTTGGTATGGTCGTTGACGCGGCCATTGTTGTGCTGGAAAACATCTATCGATTAAGACAGGAGGGTAAATCCGTCTCCGTCGCGGCGTATATGGGCGCGCAACAGGTTTGGGGGGCGGTTCTGGTGTCGGCACTGACCACTGTTCTTGTATTTATGCCGATTCTGATCATGAAACTTGAAATTGGCCAGTTGTTCCGGGATATCGCCGTCGCCATTTCCGTTGCCGTTACCTTATCCCTGATCGTCGCCATCACCCTTATTCCGGCCCTTTCAAATCGTCTGCTCAGGAAGGACCCGTCGAAAAACATCACTCGCAGGATTCCCGTTGTTGACGATGTGGCGCGCTGGTTTACCGAAAGAGCGGTCGGCTTTACCCATGCCGTCGTCCACAACAAGGCCCTGGCCATGGGAACCATCATCGTCCTTTCGGGCTCGGCCATCGCTTTTTCAGTGCTGTTTCTGCCAAAGCTTGAGTATCTTCCCGAAGGAAATCGAAATCTGGTTATCGGCGTGCTTCTGCCGCCGCCTGGTTACAACCTGTCAACCGCTGCTTCCATCGCCAAGGATGTTGAGGCCGCCGTGCGTCCGTTGTGGGAGTCAGAAACCGGCCCTGAATCTGAGCCCGGGCAACCGCCAAAAATCAAGAATTTCTTCTTCGTGGCCCGTTCTTCGACAACCTTCGTTGGCGCCAGCGCCGTCGATCCCTCACGCGTTGCCGAACTGATTCCAATCTTGAGGGAACCCGTCTTCAAGGAACCGGGCACTTTTGGATTTATTACCCAGCCTTCATTATTCGGCCGCGCCATCGGCAGTGGCAGGTCCATCGATGTTGATATTTCCGGCCCCGACCTTGAGGAGGTTCTGGAGATTGCCCTAAAGGGAACCGGTATTATATCCAAGCTGCTGCCACGCGAGGAAGGAAACCAGTTACGGCCAAAACCGGGGCTGGAACTGGGTGCGCCCGAAGTGCGCGTCTACCCCGATCCTGTCCGTCTCGCCGACAATGGCGTTTCCGCCCGGGAATTCAGTCAGACCCTTGATGCCTTCAACGACGATTTACGGGTAACCGAAATTACCATCGGCGGCAAACGCGTTGATTTGGCCCTGAAAGGCCCGCAAAACCGGATTACTGAAACGCAAGGCATCGGTAATCTGCCCGTCGTCACTCGCTCTGGCGATATCATTCCCGTCAGCTCGCTTGCCGAAGTTCGGGTGACATCGGGACCCACGGAAATTCGCCATAAGGAGCGTGAGCGCACGGTCACCCTGGAAGTTCGTCCGGCTCCCGATATTCCTCTTGAACTGGCCATGGAAATTCTCACCGACGAAGTCATTACCCCGCTTCGCCAGGCAGGGCTCCCGCCGGGCGTCAAGATCGAGCTATCAGGCACCGCAGACAAACTGACAGAGGCATGGGACAACATGGTCCTCAACCTGATTATCGCCGTGCTGATTGTCTATCTGGTGATGGCGGTTCTGTTTGAAAGCTTCATTTACCCGCTGATCATCATGCTGTCGGTCCCGCTGGCGACGGCGGGCGGCGTTGGCGGATTGGTTATTCTCAACCTGTTTTCACCCCACCAGTTAGATATGTTGACCTTGCTGGGTTTCGTCATTCTGGTCGGTATTGTCGTCAACAACGCCATCCTGCTGGTTCACCAGACCCTCTATCACCATCGCAACGAGGCTATGAATTTTGAAGACTCGCTGATTGCCGCGACCCGAAACCGGATCAGACCAATTTTTATGTCGACGCTAACAAGTGTCTTCGGCATGTTGCCGCTGGTCGTCTTTCCCGGCGCCGGTTCGGAACTGTATAGCGGCCTGGGTTCGGTCGTTGTTGGCGGGCTGGCGCTATCAGCCTTACTGACATTGGCCATCATCCCGCCGATGATGTCATTGGTTTCAAATTTTGCCGAGAACAGTCGCAAGCCTCAGGCTGAGCCCGTCGGTGCTGAATAGCCTAAGTGACGATTTCAAGGCGGATGACGAAGACGTCATCCTGCTTTTCGCAACCAAGGTATCGATGACCGGTATTGTCGCAAAAAATCTCGAAATCCTGAGGCGCATCTGAATCCGTCGCCAGAATCTCAAGCGTGTCGCCGGGGATCATTTCCTTGACCGCCCTGTTGGCCCTGAGAATAGGAACCGGGCAGCCCAGGCCCTTTACATCCAAAACCGTCGTGTCACCCATTCTTACCCCTGTTATCAAGTTATCTTTATAAAATAGCTTTATTGTTCATACAGCAAGCTGACGCCACAATCATCCTCTAGGTGTCGAAGACAGAAGTGAAAGGAAAAAATGTTTGTGTGCACTGCAGCATTAATTGTTGGTTAAATTTCTCATATTCCTTCCAAATTCGGCTCTCTGAGCATACTAAATTCATTCATTGATGACTTTGAAAACTGCTTCCAGGCTTATCAGAAAATTACATCTCCTTGAAAGATATGCACTCATTTGCGTTTCTGTACCCATTGTAATAAACATGAATGAGTGAGGCTTGAGCTCCTTGTCTGATGCTGCACTGCAGCATGGAATCCTGATTTTATTCTGGTCGGGCTCGCGTATATTATGTAGGCTTAATTTAGTTAATTCTTTTACTGGCTGAAAACAATTGATTAGTCATTATTCACAAGCTCACTGGATTGAGCTTTTGGGGGAAATAAAAATTTTATTGTTGGCTGAGGAGCACCACAATGAGCGAGACGGAACACTTGGTGATTGATCTGGAGCGAATTCAGGATAATGCACGGCGCGCCAGCACCCTGCTTAAATCCATGAGCAACCAACATCGGTTGATGATTCTGTGCCAATTGGTGCCAGGTGAGAAATGCGTTGGGGAGTTGGAAAAAATCGTTGGGCTAAGCCAATCTGCTCTGTCCCAACATCTTGCCCGTCTACGCCGTGACAACCTTGTCTCAACCCGCCGTGAAGCACAAACCATTCATTATTCACTATCGGGTGAAGAAGCCAGTGCGGTTATCGAAACCCTGTACGGTCTGTACTGTGGAACCGAGGCGGTGCTGACTTACGATGACGAGAGCAAGGCCTCTATGGCCGTTTGATCGTTAATCGTTCCAGTAATTTAATTCCAGGGAATTTCCATCGATCCTGATGGCGTTGGGCTTTCGCCGGGGCGCCATGGACGAATTTTTGACGCAATCGCTGTCGGCTTGGATGCCACAACCACCTTTTTCCCTGTCGGGGTGGTAAGCGGTGTTTCCGGAGCGGGTTTGACCTTGTTGACGCCCTGATCTTGCCTGGAGGCCATCCAGCGTAATTCCTCTTTGATGATTTCCATGTGATGGCTGGGTTCGGCCTTCAACACATCGCTCAGGATTGCCTTTTGCACCGGGCTTGGCAGGCGGTCAAAATTTTCAAGAAACAAAAACTTGATTGACGGGCGGATGCTTTCTGAAATGAGCAAGCTCAACACCAGCTTTTTCCTGATATCACTGCGCATATTTCCGGCTTCGGTCAGTTCAAAAAACTCGCTGACGAAGTATCGCGGTGCGATGGTTCCTTCCAACAGGGCCTGCATATTGCTGCGCAGGGCCAGGGTATATTCCTTGCGCGAATTGACAATGAATTGGCTGGCGTGTTTGCGAACCATAACAATGGCCCCGGGATCGAAGGCATTTTCGGTAATCAATGAAATACACTTGGCGATCAGGGGATGTTTGGTTGTCTCGCCAACAACCTGAAAGACCCCCTTAAGCAGTTTCGATTTCTCTCCCAGGGGGCTTAATCTGGTCGCCGCTGCCAAAGCCATCGGCGCTTCGGGGTCGCGGGTCGCAATCATCGACAGGGCCAGTGGATCTTCCAAGGTCATCAAATCAATATGATGGTTCATCAGATTTTCCGGGGTCAGGATGCGCGTTTTCTCTCCCGGAAGACAGATCGGCTCGTGATCCTGATATTTTCCCTTGATACCCAGGGCTGTTTTAAGGCCATCGTGGCTAAGTCCGTCAAGTTGGTTCATTTTAGTAAACTCTCATTCATGGACACATATTCGGGTGTTTGTGTTACCGGCGCGCCTTCTTGAAACCACCACGCACGAAACAGATGCGATCCTTCGCGAACCGTTTCTGGTGGTAGTGTTTGATTGGTGACTTCTTGCTGAAAAAGGCAACGCCGGGTGGTGTTGAGTCTGGTTTCGACTCTCGACCTGAACTGAAATTCAAGATTTTCCGACTGTCCCTCAAGCTCATCAATCCAGTGAGCCAGCAGCAACGTCAACAGAACCTGTTTACATTCAGGGACTTTCGCCCAGCCTGCGCGCCAGCGTGAAAAAGTTGTCGGCGTGACCCCGGCAATAGCCGCGATCTTTTTACCAGGGATTGAAATATCATCCAGGCCCCGAAATACCGGCAGGGTTTCATTTATGGAAGAGGATGCACCCCTTTTCAAAAGTGTTTCCACTGTCTCATGCTGCCCAGTGACCGCCATTTTCCACCCTTGATCAGAAACACGGGAATATTATTTTTAGCCCGCAACACGCTGAAAATAAGTGGTTTATGGTGTCTAAATGGTTAATGACCACTAGATAGTGTTATTTTTTCATCAATTGAACCCGGAAAAAAGTGCGAATCTGGGGCGAATCTGCCCAAAAATCACAGAATTAAAGGAAATGTCAGGGATAAAATTGATCGATCCTTCACTGATTTACAAAAAAAATTCATCATCAATCCAGGGGCCAACGTGACAACATGAGCATATCCAACGAGTCGCAGGCAAAAGCCGGACGTTTTACCGGCACCTGATTCAAGGCATTGAAAAGAATCTCTTTTTTCGGACTTTATGATTTCTTCAAAACTTAATTTAAGTCCTGCAAAGTCAAAATCTTGATTCTATACAGAGTCTCCTCAAACAAGTTCTGACAAGCAAGTGTACTAGATGATGTATTAGGGGTGTTGACACTACACCTTATATATAATATCCGGGATAAAGTTTAGTTTTGAAAAAGAGTCTAGCGATTCCAACGAGTCGCATAGGGGAAATAGCAAAGAACTCATTTCGGGATATACTTTTCAGTCGAATGCGTAGGGGGTGCATTTCACTGATTCCCGAGATCCAAAACAACAAAGACCCCGGCAGGCTTTAAGGGGAAATCGGAACCATGCCTTCCAAAGACAAGGTCAAACAACAAACAAACAACATGGCTAACGAAGCCCGGCCTTTTACGGTCTTTTTTGTTAACCCACAAACACCAGAAGAAGTCCACACTGACACCATAATGGCCACGGATTGTGAAGACGCCCTGGCCATCGCTGCAGAACAGTACAAGGCAAACACCATTCTTCATGTTCGTGGTATCGGTGATGACGGCTTTTCAGGTGGCGTGATTAAGAGTGCGAGTATGCACACCCATCAGCAAAAACATTTCCCCTGCGCACGTTTCATTAACGGTAAGTTTCATCAGGCGACTTTTAGTGATGACCAGTTACTGGAAACCCTGCTCGATTAACCTGTATCACCCATGCGCATTGGCATTGACCTAGGCGGCACAAAGATCGAAGGCATTGTTCTTGACCCGCAGGGTCACGAGGTGGCGCGCGTACGCGCCCCGACCCCGGCTGGGGATTACGCCAACACAATCAAGGCGATAACCCGCGTGGTTGATGATCTGGAAGGTCAGACAGGCATTGCCGGGCGTGGTATCCCCGTTGGCGTTGGCATTCCCGGCACCCTGTCACCGGCAACCTCACTCATCAAGAACGCCAATTCCACCTGCCTTATTGGAAATCCCCTGGATGTCGATCTGGCCCGGGCCTTAAAGCGGCCGGTTCGGCTTGCCAATGACGCCAACTGTTTTACCGCCTCCGAAGCAAGCGATGGCGCTGGTGTCGGGGCGGGGGTTGTGTTTGGGGTCATCCTCGGCACCGGGGTTGGCGGCGGGATCGCCATCAATGGCAAGGTTCTTGGTGGCCCAAACGGTATCGCCGGTGAATGGGGCCATAACGCCCTGCCCTGGCCAGACGACGACGAACGCCCCGGACCAGAATGCTACTGTGGCCTACACGGTTGTATCGAAACCTTCCTGTCCGGCCCCGCCCTGGCCGCCGACTTCAAACGCTCACACGGTCATGAGAATGAAGCCCGTGAAATCGCCGAACTGACAAGCAAAGAAGCCGGAGAGACGCTGGACCGCTATGAGAGACGCCTCGCCAAGGCATTAGCCAGCGTTATCAATATCCTCGACCCGGATATCATCGTCCTGGGCGGTGGCATGTCGAACATGACGCGGCTCTATGAAAACGTGCCCGCCCTCTGGCAGCAATGGGTGTTTTCTGACCGGGTCGACAGCCGATTAATTGCCAACCATTGGGGTGATTCAAGCGGTGTTCGCGGTGCCGCCTGGTTATGGCCTTAAGACTCCAGGGCGGAAGATTTTCCCTGCTCAAACCGTGATTTTCGCCTAACCCGGCAAATTTTGCCCTGTGGGCAACCTTTTAACTCATTGATTTAAAACAATTGTCCTCTTGGCACGAGCCTTGCTGGTAAAGGAAGCAAGCGGTGAAGGAATTGTTAACCATTGGCCGCACCAAAATATGAAGGGACGTGTCCGTGAATTCCTTAACCCGACCGCAATCACTTGAAGTACCGGAGCTGATATACCGGGAAAAACTGGTTAGCAAGATCTGTCGCCTCGCCCGCAATCTTGGCCTTTGGGCTTCTCTCCCTGACGGCCAACTCCAGGAATCTGCGCAAGCCGCAGAAATGCTCATCGACCATTTGAAAGGGCGTATTAGCGAACTGGAACTACTGACAGAAACCGATGAACTGACCGGCCTGCTGAATCGTCGTGGTTTTGACAGGCAACTGCAACGGGTTCTCTCGGGCGTTGAGCGTTACGACGACCAGGGAGTCTTGATATACATCGACCTGGACGCCTTCAAACCGATCAATGACAGTTACGGACATGCAGCAGGCGACGAGGTTCTGCGGCACGTTGCAAAATTGCTAAACGATGGCATCCGCGAAACGGATTTTGTCGGCAGGTTGGGCGGTGATGAATTTGCCATCTTGCTGACCCACTCGAATTGGGAAAATGGCTTAAAACGTGCAGAGCGGATTGAAAATCAATTAAACAGATCCATCGTCCACTGGCAGGGCCGGTTGATTGCCATTAGCGCCAGTTTTGGCTTGCAGGAATACGGCACCCAGGAACATGGTATCGACCTTTTGGCACGGGCCGACGAAGCCATGTACAAAACCAAGCGCCTTCGCACCGAGCGTGACCGGTTACGCGTGAGCTTATGAATGTGGGCACGGTAAGACGGGAGACGCCCTCCCCCGCCCCCTCTCGACCTCCGGGGCTCGCCTTTACCGTGGCAACCCCGCCCCGCCCGCCTGGACACCGGGCGGGGCACCCCGCTGCAGGTAGACGGGTGCGG
>JACNJU010000184.1 GCA_014382375.1 Rhodospirillaceae bacterium | reverse complement strand
TTCGATGAACGAAAAGATCAACTACATTCTCTTGGCTGAGTTCTTCAACAGCCTCAGCTATTAGCGGACCAACTCAAAGCCCATCGTGCTCGTCCGCTTTGAAGGTGCAATGCAGGCAGTCGTTATGATGTCATTTCCTTCAACTGACGCGCTATTAATAGACAAAAATGATGATTGGGAACGGGATTTACCCTCCCGCTAATCTCTTGTTAACTTATCCGGCGCGATAATGCGCGTGGGTAAGGGACTGTGGGCGCACTGTTAATAATAACAATGGCGCTCAAGTCTAATGGGTCTATTTTCTGAACTACGATTACGCGCACGTCACATTGTCGGGCCTGTCCTGGGATTTTGCGCAATCGGATATTTCGCTTTTCACGCAATTCGTGGCGATCGCGGCCTTCTGGCTTTGCGCCAGTTGTCCCAGCGTGTTGAAGTCGCCCGCCTTGAATATGCGACAATCAAATCAAAACGCATGGAGCTTGAACACAAGGTTTACCTGCTTAATCCCAACAGTCTGGATCCGGACATGCTCGACGAGAGAGCACGGATCATGCTCAATTACGGCTTTGAAGATGAAGTCATCATCATTCCTGATGTGGATGTCATTTTGACAGACGACGAAACCGGAGAAGATAAATGACCGAGCCCTGTACGTGCCCCGGACCTCCGTATTACAGCGTTATCTTCGCCAATCAACGAACAACCAAAGACCAGGCTGGCTACGAGGCAATGGCCGACAGGATGTTTCAGCTAGCCCAGCAACAACCGGGTTATCTGGGAGCCGATACGGCCCGCGACGCCGAAGGTTTCGGCATCACGGTTTCCTACTGGCGTGACCTTGAAGCCATTGAGAACTGGCGCATCAACAGCGAGCACCTTGAAGCCCAGCAATTGGGGCGCGAAAAATGGTACGAGACCTTTTCCCTGCGCGTGGCGAAGGTCGAACGCGGGTAACCAGCTTCCAATATTATCAACTTTTTTTAAACTTTTTTCATTTGCTGCAATTGCGAAGGCAAATACCTGTGTTTTTTCCGAATGTTTCAACCTGGGCTTAAGCCTTTGAAACAAAACTGCATTTGTAGTGCCGTGTGGTGAATAGATCGTTCGCGATGATTAATTGAAATTCAGTTAAATTAGAATTTCCTTTTATTTACAAGGACTTTCACGGAATTAATCGCTTGCCCGAGTGGGTGGCAATCCCTAGATTACCTGTTCATGGCCTGAATAGTTCTTCATTCAGGAAGCGACGGCAATCCGGCCGCGTACAATTGAGGTATTTTTAACCATGCCCAAAACCGCCAAGAAATCTGCCCCCAAAAAGCAAGCTCGTATCAAACCCGGCAAGAAGGCGCCTGCGGCATCCGCTGATGAGCTTCTGGAATACTACCGGCAAATGCTGATGATCCGCCGCTTCGAGGAAAAGGCAGGCCAGTTGTACGGCATGGGCCTGATCGGCGGCTTCTGCCATTTGTATATTGGACAGGAGGCGGTCGTGGTCGGGATGCAGTCAGCGGCCAATGATGTTGATTCGGTGATTACCAGCTACCGCGATCACGGCCACATGTTGGCTTGCGGCATGGACCCGAAAGGCGTCATGGCCGAACTGACGGGTCGCGCTGGTGGCTATTCCAAGGGCAAGGGTGGCTCCATGCATATGTTTTCGGCTGAGAAGAACTTCTATGGCGGTCACGGTATCGTCGGGGCCCAGGTTCCACTGGGTACGGGCCTTGCTTTTGCTCATAAATATAAAGGCGACGGCGGTGTCAACATGGCCTACTTCGGCGACGGGGCGATCAATCAGGGCCAGGTCTATGAATCCTTCAACATGGCCCAGTTGTGGTCGTTGCCGGTGATCTACATCATTGAAAACAACAAGTACGGCATGGGTACCGCGATTGAGCGCGCTTCATCGACGACAGAACTTTACCTGCGCGGTTCCGCACATGGAATCCCTGGCGTCAAGATTGACGGCATGGACGTTCTGGCCGTAAGGAGCGCCGCCGAAAAAGCCATGAAACACTGCCGCAGCGGCAAGGGTCCGTACATTCTGGAAATGGAAACCTATCGCTACCGCGGTCATTCCATGTCCGATCCGGCCAAATACCGCTCCAAGGATGAAGTCTCAAAGGTGCGCAAGGAAAGTGACCCCATCGACAATCTGCGTCAGTTGATGATGAAACATAAAACCACTACAGAAGAGGCGCTCAAGGAAATCGACCGTGAGATCAAGGCGTTGGTGACCGAAGCGGCCAACTTTGCGCAATCAAGCCCGGAACCTGATCCGGGTGAGCTTTATACAGACATTCTGGTGGAGGCTTAAAAGTTATGGCTATTCAAATCCTTATGCCAGCCCTGTCACCAACAATGACCGACGGCAAACTTTCAAAGTGGTTGAAGGCGGAAGGCGACACGGTTGCCAGCGGCGATCTGCTGGCTGAAATTGAAACCGACAAGGCGACCATGGAAGTCGAAGCCGTCGATGAAGGTATTTTAGGCAAAATCATCGTTCCTGAAGGCACCGAAGGGGTGCTGGTCAACGCGCCCATTGCGATCATTCTTGAAGAGGGCGAAAGCGCCGCCGATATCGACGATGTTGCAGCAGCCCCGGCACCGGCGCCGCAACCCGCCACCGAAGCGGCTCCAGCCCAAGCCACCGCCGCTCCTGCTACGGCTCCTGTAGCGTCTGAGGCAGATTACGACGGGCCGATGGTCAACATCACCGTCCGTGAAGCCTTGCGGGACGCCATGGCCGAAGAAATGCGCGCCGATGAGAACGTCTTTTTGATTGGCGAGGAAGTCGCCCAGTACCAGGGCGCTTATAAAATTTCCCAAGGGTTGCTTGATGAATTTGGCGACAAGCGTGTCATCGACACACCCATAACAGAAATCGGTTTCACGGGATTAAGTGTCGGGGCCGCCTTTTCGGGACTGAAACCGATTGTCGAATTCATGACCTTTAATTTCTCCATGCAGGCCATCGATCACATCATCAACTCTGCCGCCAAAACCCTTTATATGTCAGGCGGTCAGATGGGCTGCCCGATTGTCTTTCGGGGTGCCAACGGTGCTGCTTCCCGGGTCGGGGCGCAGCATTCGCAGTGCTACGCCTCGTGGTATGCCCATTGCCCGGGCCTCAAAGTTGTCGCACCGTGGTCGGCGGTGGACGCCAAGGGACTGCTAAAGGCGTCCATTCGCGACCCCAACCCGGTGATCTTTCTGGAAAATGAAATTCTTTACGGGGCCAGTTTCGATGTTCCGGATGACCCGGATTTCACTGTCCCCATCGGCAAGGCAAAAATTGAGCGGGCCGGTGCAGACGTGACCATCGTCGCCTTTTCAATCATGGTCGGCAAGGCGCTGGAAGCAGCGGAACTGCTGGCTGCTGAGGGCATCGAGGCGGAGGTGATCAACCTTCGCACCCTGCGTCCGCTGGATACGGAAACCATCGTAAACTCGGTCAAAAAGACCAACCGTCTGGTTTCTGTCGAGGAGGGCTGGCCGGTCGCCGGTATGGGCGCGGAAATGGCCGCGATCATGATGGAACAGGCCTTTGATTATCTTGACGCACCGGTCGTGCGGGTTTGTGGCGAGGATATCCCCATGCCCTACGCAGCCAATCTGGAAGCGTTGTCGTTGCCGAAACCCGACGGCATCGCCGCAGCGGCCAAGTCCGTCTGTTATCGTTAGGGGAGGGAAAAACCATGTCCATTCAAGTTCTCATGCCCGCCCTGTCACCGACTATGACCGAAGGCAACCTGGCCAAGTGGCACAAAAAAGAAGGCGACGCTGTTGAAAGCGGCGATGTCCTGTGCGAAATCGAAACCGACAAGGCGACCATGGAAGTGGAAGCCGTTGACGAAGGCGTGCTGGGTAAAATTCTTGTCCCGGAGGGCAGCGAAGGGGTGCTTGTCAACGCCCCCATCGCAGTTATCCTGGAAGACGGCGAAAGTGCTGCGGATATTGGTGATGTCGCTGCTGCACCTGCTCCGGCTCCTGCCGCCGCTCCCGCAGCCGAACCAGCACCACCACCGCCAAGCCAGATAGCCGCCCCTGTTGCGAATGCTGTTGGTAAAGGTTCCAGGGTTTTCGCAAGCCCGCTTGCACGGCGCATTGCCGAACAGGCCGGGCTCGACCTTAGCGGTGTTGCTGGTAGCGGTCCAAACGGCCGAATCGTCAAACGTGATGTGGAGGGCGTCGTATCTGGTGGCGTTCCCGCCATTGCCCCGACCGCCGCTGCGGCTCCGGCTGTCGTTGAAGGAACTGGTGGGTATACCGAAGTTCCGAATTCGACCATGCGAAAAATCATCGCATCAAGATTACTGGAATCCAAACAGACCGTACCGCACTTCTACCTTAGCGTTGATTGTCAGCTAGATCAGTTATTGTCCATGCGGGCTAAATTGAACGCAGCGGCCCCGGAAGGCGACGGTGGTTATAAGATATCCGTCAACGACTTCGTTATCCGCGCAACGGCGCTTGCATTGCGTCAGGTACCAGCAGCCAACGCCACCTGGACCGACGCCGCCATCCGCCTATTCAACGATGTCGATGTTTCCGTCGCCGTGGCAACGCCCAATGGGCTGATTACGCCGGTTGTGCGCCGGGCCGATGAAAAGGGGCTGGCGAGGATTTCAAACGAGATCAAGGATCTGGCGGCCCGTGGTCGCGATGGCAAACTGATGCCCGAAGAATATCAGGGCGGCGGTTTTACCATCTCCAACCTGGGCATGTTCGGGGTCAAGGACTTCGCCGCCATCATCAACCCGCCGCAGTCGTGTATTCTGGCCGTCGGTGCCGGTGAGCAAAGGGCGGTTGTCAAGGACGGGGCGCTGGCCGTGGCCACGGTCATGACCTGTACGTTATCTGTTGATCACCGTTCCGTAGATGGTGCCATCGGCGCCCAGTTCCTTGCCGCCTTCAAGCGGATGATCGAGGAACCGCTGACGATGATGTTGTAGGGGGAAACGGACATGGCCGACACCACATTCGATCTTATCGTTATCGGCGGCGGACCCGGTGGTTACGTTGCCGCTATTCGCGCCGCCCAACTCAAAATGAAGGTGGCGCTGGTCGAGCGTGAACACCTGGGCGGTATTTGTCTCAACTGGGGCTGCATTCCGACCAAGGCGCTTTTGCGTTCGGCGGAAATCTATGAAGGTATCAAGCACGCAGAAAATTACGGACTGAACGTCAAGGGGCAGGGCTTTGATCTGACCAGAATCGTCAAACGCTCACGCCAGATAGCAGGGCAACTCAACAGTGGCGTCGGCCATTTGTTGAAGAAAAACAAGGTCACGGTTTTTGACGGCGCAGCGAAACTGGCCGGGCCCGGAAAAGTACAGGTCGATAAGACCACGCTGAGCGGAAAACACATTATTCTGGCCACCGGCGCTCGCGCCCGCACCCTGCCGGGGTTGGAGCCAGACGGCAAGTTGATCTGGACGTACAAACACGCGCTTGTTCCTGACACAGTACCGAAGCGCCTTCTGGTCGTCGGATCAGGAGCCATCGGCATCGAATTCGCCAGCTTCTTCAATTCCATGGGTTCTGACGTTACCGTGGTCGAAGTGATGGACCGGGTTTTACCGGTCGAAGATGCCGAAATCTCAGCCCTTGCCCACAAGGCGTTTGAGAAAGAGGGCATGAAGATTATGACATCTGCCACCGTCAAGGCCCTGAAAAAGGGTAAAGACACCGTCACCGCAACCATCGAAGCCGGGGGCAAATCATCAGATCTCACCGTTGATCGGGTTATTCTGGCTGTTGGCATTGTCGGTAACGTCGAAGACCTGGGGCTGGAAGGCACCAAGGTCAAGGTTGATCGCACCCACATTGAAACCGACCAGTGGTGCCAGACAGGCGAACCAGGTGTCTATGCCATCGGTGATATTGCAGGCCCGCCATGGCTGGCCCACAAGGCATCCCACGAAGGTTTCATCTGTGTCGAGAAAATCGCCGGGGTTAAGGATGTTCATCCGCTCGATACCTCACGCATTCCCGGTTGCACCTATTGTCGCCCGCAGGTCGCCAGTATTGGGTTGAGCGAGCAGGCGGCCAAGGATCAGGGTTATAAGGTCAAGGTCGGGCGCTTCCCGTTCATGGGCAACGGCAAGGCGATTGCCCTTGGTGAACCCGAAGGGTTGGTCAAAACCGTGTTTGACGAGAAGACCGGCGAATTGCTGGGGGCACACATGATCGGCGCGGAAGTGACCGAGCTGATTCAGGGTTATTCCGTCGCCAAAACCCTGGAAACCACCGAGGCTGAGCTCATGCACACGGTGTTCCCGCACCCGACGCTGTCGGAAATGATGCACGAAAGCGTCCTCGACGCCTTCGGTCGGGCCATTCATTTCTGATGATCAGCGTTCGGCCGCCGACACCATCTGACTTCAAGGCCTGGGAACAGTTGTGGCAGGGATACTGTGATTTTTATGAAGAATCAGTGCCGCCGGTGGTGACCGAGAACACCTGGGCCCGCTTACTCGCTGAAGAAAGCCCGTTGTTCTGCTTTTTGGCCACGGACGAAAATGGCAGCGTCGTCGGGTTCGCCAACTGTGTCGTTCACGCGGGCACCTGGTCGAAAAGGGATATGTGCTATCTTGAAGACCTGTTTGTAGCGCCAGAGGCGCGCGGCAAGGGGGGCGGTCGCGCCCTGATTGAGGCCGTCGTCGACAAAGCCCGTACCCGGGGCTGGCAGCGGGTCTACTGGCAAACCAAACGGGACAACGACACTGCCCGCGCCCTGTACGAAAAGATCACCGCCGCCAGCGACTGGGTAATTTACGAAGTCAGCACCCGAAGACTTGACCCGAAACCACATTCACGCCATGTCATAAAGCCATGAGTACCGCATCCACCCTTCGCCATCCCGAAAAGGCCCGCAAAGCCGATAATCCAAGTCCGCGCAAACCTGCCTGGATCAGGGTCAAGGCACCGACGTCAAAGGCTTACGGGGAAACCCGCCGCCTGATGCGTGAGCACGGCCTAAACACGGTCTGCGAGGAAGCGGCTTGTCCCAATATTGGCGAGTGTTGGGGTAACAAGCACGCAACGATGATGATCCTGGGTGATATCTGCACCCGCGCCTGCGCCTTCTGCAACGTTGCGACCGGCAAGCCTGGGGCCGTCGATGCACTGGAGCCCGCAAATGTCGGACTTTCCGTCGCCAAGCTTGGCTTGCGCCATGTGGTTGTCACCTCCGTTGACCGGGATGATCTGGCGGATGGCGGGGCGGCACAGTTCGTTAGCACCATCAAGGCCATCCGCAGGGATGCACCCGAAACCACTGTTGAGGTGCTGACCCCGGATTTTCGTGATAAGGAGGGCGCGCTGGAGGCGGTCGTCGCTGCAAAGCCTGATGTTTATAACCATAATCTGGAAACCGTGCCCCGCCTGTATCCGACAATCCGGCCCGGCGCGCGCTATTTTCATTCCCTGAAAATTCTCGATCAAGCCAAGAAAATTGATCCTGAAATTTTTACCAAATCCGGCATCATGGTCGGTTTGGGCGAGGAAAAAGCCGAAATACTGCAGGTCATGGACGATCTGCGCTCTGCTGATGTGGATTTCCTGACCATTGGCCAATACCTGCAACCGACACCGAAACATGTCGGCATTGAACGTTTCGTCACCCCTGACGAGTTTGATGAACTGAAGAAGATTGGTCTTTCAAAAGGCTTTTTACTGGTCGCGGCAACCCCGCTGACACGCTCGTCCTATCATGCCGATGCGGATTTCGCGGCATTGAAGGCCAATCACCTCAGGTTGAATTCCTAAATGCATTCACACGCCGAAAAAAAAGTCCTGCCCTACACGCCCGAACAGATGTTTGACATGGTCGCAGATGTGGCGGCATATCCTGATTTTCTACCCTGGTGTATCGCCACCCGCGTGCGCTCGCAGGATGAAACTCACCTGTTGGCTGATATGGTTATCGGCTTCAAGATGTTTCGTGAACAGTTTACTTCTCGTGTCACTTTGGAACGCCCCGGGGTCATTCATGTAGAATATGAAAGAGGCCCATTTAAGTATTTGAAAAATCAGTGGAATTTTGAATCAGATGCGGACGGGAATTGCCTTGTCGATTTCAATGTCGAATTTGAATTCCGATCCCAATTGCTTGAAATGGCTATTGGTAAAGTCTTTACCGAGGCGGTCCTGATGATGGTCGCCGCCTTTGAAAAAAGGGCTAGGTTTCTTTACGGCTAAGCAACAGCCTGAACGCCGCTTCGATGGTTTGTAAGCGTACGGAATGACGGTCACCCGAAAAAAGATGGCGTTCATGCAAGGTTTCCTTGCCCTTTTGCGCCACCGCTATATGGACCAGACCGACCGGTTTTTCAGCCGAGCCACCACCGGGACCGGCGATGCCGGTAACGGATACCCCAACATCAGCGCCACCACCTGCAATGGCGCCTTCAGCCATCGCCCGTGAGACTGTCTCACTGACCGCTCCATGTTCCAGCAGGTGTGCTTCGGGAACACCCAACAGGTCTCTCTTGTCCTGATTGGCGTAGGGGATAAAGCCATGGTTTAAAACGTCCGAAGCCCCCGCCACGCCGGGCAGGCAAACGGCCGTCC